>CAYZHY010000131.1:0-9901 GCA_964477525.1 uncultured Geitlerinema sp.
GCCACCTTTTTTCTTTTCCAAAACGATTTATCCAGTTTTTTGATCAAATGCCCCAACAACCAAGACCTGCAAAAAAAAGCCTCCAGACCTTGGTTGAAAAGGATTTATTTGGAAGCAGCAGCTTTTTTCCTAGCAACAATGGTTTTTTCTACATTTAATCCCAAAACGCCAAGGACTACCAAAAACATGCCCAACACTTGAACGGGCTCGAGTTGTTCGCCAATCAAAACCAGGGCTAGCAAGGCGGTTATGGCAGGACCGGTTGCTCCCACAATTGAAGCAAAAGAAGCGCCAGCGTAGCGAATGGCAAAATTGTTTAGTAAATAACTGAACAACGTCAAAACGCCCAACCAAGCAGCGGCAGCGAGCAATTTCCAGTCGTTAAAGGCCTCTTGCGGAGCGATGGTATCTGGGAGGTAGGGGGTTAACCAAGCCAATAGGATCCCCAACCATGAAAACACTAAAATAACGCTAAAATTAACCAAACTAAAGGGAACGGGATGCAATTTTTTCGAACAAATTTGCGTTAACAATACATAACCGGCAAAAGTAACCCCAGCCCCAAAGGCAGACATAACACCGAGCTGTAAATTTTCTGGTGCGTTTTCTGCCAACGAGTTACTGGAATTGGTCAAAATCGTTCCTGCAGTAATTAAAATCGCTCCTACAGTGATACCAACCAAGATGCTCCAGCGCAAAATCGTAGGGCGATCGCCGAACAATTTCCAAGACGCAATTACTGTAATCAATGGGTAGATAAATAGAATCGTCACTGCCACCCCACTGGGAATATTTCCCAAAGCCACGTAAATCATCACCTGGGAAGCAAACAAACACAAACCGCTGCTAACAGCTTGTGCTTGCAAAACCCGGTCTCCCTGTCGCCAGAAGCGGCGAATATCGTCAAACAGAGCCGGATACAGTTGCCAAGCCAGCAAAGGCATGAGCAACACCACTACCACCATCCGCACGAATAAAATAAATAGGGAGTTGCCAAAACTGGGAGAAATCAAGCCACCCGTTTCCCAACCGCCAGCTACCCAACCTAGAACGGTATTGGGAGAGCCTAAAATCGTGCTAACGCTGACATTAAACAACGACAAAACCCCAGCTGCGGCCAGGGCAAAGAGCAATCCCAATCGCAAATTAGCTGCTACTTTGGATGCTGTCGGAGTTTCTAATTCTGGTTTGGAATCCGTCATAGAGAAAATCGTTGCTCCCTCGAATGACTTTGTAGCCTACGATAACTTTCTATATACCATTTTTTATCCCGAACTCCGGACTCTGGAAAGCTCTAAAAAAAACAAATAATAGCAAAGGTGGCATATGCGGCCACCTTTTTTCTTTTCCAAAACGATTTATCCAGTTTTTTGATCAAATGCCCCAACAACCAAGACCTGCAAAAAAAAGCCTCCAGACCTTGGTTGAAAAGGATTTATTTGGAAGCAGCAGCTTTTTTCCTAGCAACAATGGTTTTTTCTACATTTAATCCCAAAACGCCAAGGACTACCAAAAACATGCCCAACACTTGAACGGGCTCGAGTTGTTCGCCAATCAAAACCAGGGCTAGCAAGGCGGTTATGGCAGGACCGGTTGCTCCCACAATTGAAGCAAAAGAAGCGCCAGCGTAGCGAATGGCAAAATTGTTTAGTAAATAACTGAACAACGTCAAAACGCCCAACCAAGCAGCGGCAGCGAGCAATTTCCAGTCGTTAAAGGCCTCTTGCGGAGCGATGGTATCTGGGAGGTAGGGGGTTAACCAAGCCAATAGGATCCCCAACCATGAAAACACTAAAATAACGCTAAAATTAACCAAACTAAAGGGAACGGGATGCAATTTTTTCGAACAAATTTGCGTTAACAATACATAACCGGCAAAAGTAACCCCAGCCCCAAAGGCAGACATAACACCGAGCTGTAAATTTTCTGGTGCGTTTTCTGCCAACGAGTTACTGGAATTGGTCAAAATCGTTCCTGCAGTAATTAAAATCGCTCCTACAGTGATACCAACCAAGATGCTCCAGCGCAAAATCGTAGGGCGATCGCCGAACAATTTCCAAGACGCAATTACTGTAATCAATGGGTAGATAAATAGAATCGTCACTGCCACCCCACTGGGAATATTTCCCAAAGCCACGTAAATCATCACCTGGGAAGCAAACAAACACAAACCGCTGCTAACAGCTTGTGCTTGCAAAACCCGGTCTCCCTGTCGCCAGAAGCGGCGAATATCGTCAAACAGAGCCGGATACAGTTGCCAAGCCAGCAAAGGCATGAGCAACACCACTACCACCATCCGCACGAATAAAATAAATAGGGAGTTGCCAAAACTGGGAGAAATCAAGCCACCCGTTTCCCAACCGCCAGCTACCCAACCTAGAACGGTATTGGGAGAGCCTAAAATCGTGCTAACGCTGACATTAAACAACGACAAAACCCCAGCTGCGGCCAGGGCAAAGAACAAACCCAATCGCAAGTTGGCAGCTGCTGCTTTTTTGGTGGCTTCTTTTGATTGTGCTGGTGTTTCCGGTTCTGGTTGTGGCTGTGTGGGAGGTGGCGTCGTCTCTGACGGCTGTTGCTGTGCCAGAGTGCTATCCTCTTGAACGGAAGGGAAGTCTTCAAAGTCCTCGCTAGCGGTTTCAAAAGGATTGCTCGTTCCCATTTGTTGGCTCAAATGGTTGACCAACCTTTCCACAATGGCATCGCCTTGTTGCTGCAAACTGTGAAGTCGGTCGAGTTGGTGGGAAAGGGATCCTTGATAGCTATGTAGTTGGGTACTGTAGCTGTTGTTGGTTTCCTCTAGGCGATTGTTGTTTGAAGTAGAAACCAAACTGGAGGAATTATCCGTATAGTCTGACAGCAAATCCTCATTCCCAGCGAAATCCCCGCCGGAACGGGGCGTTGTGGGCGAACTTTGTTGCAATTTTTGTACTACTTGTTCCAAACGTTGGCTTAACAGTTCGTCTAACTGGGAAACCGTAGTTTGCGATAGTTCTTCCAACAAGGCCTGTTGTTCTTGTTGTTGTTGGGAAGTGATGCTATCGGTTTGTTGTTGGAGTTGTTGGTAGCTTTGCTGTAGCTCTTCAACTTGTTGCTGCAAACGTTGTTTTTCCGCTTGCAACCGTTCTACATCTTGACTCAGTTCGCCAGTTAGATGCTGTTGCAAACTCTCCAGTTCGCTGCTAACTGCCTTGAGGAAGTTTTCCACAACCCCTTGGTTATCGGGTGGCGGAGTGTTTGGTTGATTTTCCCTTGGCCCCATTGCTGCTTATCCTCTCGCCATGGCTTCTTCTACATTTTCCCCAATATAACCGACCATGTTGCAGCTACTATCAAGTCCCAACAATTTTTTCTGAATTGGAGCATAGCAAGGCTATTTCAGAGAAAGGCTAGTTGCAAAAAGCGAAAACTAACAACCCCCAACAAAATTGCGACCGGTACAGTGCCCAACCACGCCCAGACAATCCGGCGCAAAGGGCGAAGGGATAGGGATTTTATACCTTGTACGATGGCAATGCCGACAACGCCACCGACTAAAGCATGGGAGGTAGAGACGGGCAAACCAGCTTGGGAGGCTAGCAAGACAGTGGTGGCGGTTGCCATTTCCGCACAGAAACCGCTGCTGGGTTGTAAGGGAATAATTTCAGTACCGACGGTGGCAATCACTCGTTTTCCCCAAATGGCCAACCCTAGGACAATGCTGCTTCCTCCTAAGAGTAAAATCCAGATGGGAATGGTAAAGTTGGTTGTTGCTGTGTTGGGAAATTTTAACAAATGGGCGATCGCGGCTAAAGGAGCGATCGCATTCCCGACATCGTTGGAACCGTGAGCAAAAGCCACAAAACTAGCACTAAGAATTTGCAGTCGGGCAAATTTGGCTTCGATGCCCCCAGCGATGTGGTTCGCAGACCCGTTCCACCAGCTCAAGCCAACGGTCGCCACTACCCACAGCAGCAAGTACCAATCGTGGATAGGAATTTGTTCTGCCATGCCTGCTATCGGAATGGCAGCAGAAGAGTTGGAAAATCCCAACCAACCAAAAATTCCGCACATCAAGGCACTCAACCACGGAACCCATTCTGCCCACTGTTGTTGGGGAAAAGGATGGGTCAAAATCCAAGTTCGGAAAAGAGCGTATAAGGCAGCAGCTACCAAGGCACTGGTGAGGGGAACAACCAGCCAAGTTAGGGAAATAACCGCTAGCTGCGACCAATGGATGGCTTTTGGCCCCATAGCTACCCAACCGAACCCTACCAAAGCCCCAACAATGGCATGGGAAGAAGCAACCGGCAGCCCCAAACTGGTGGCGATTTGCAACCAGATGCCACAGGCCAGCATCACCGATAGCATGCCAGCAATCAAAATGTTGGGGGCAAGGGAGGGGTCGGGAACGACAACATCAGCAGCGAGGGTTTGGGAAACGCGGCTGCCCAACCAAACTGCACCGCTAAATTCCATGATGCCAGCGATCGCTAAAGCTTGGGCTAACGTAATCGCTTCCGAACCGACAGAAGTCGCAAAAGAATTGGCCACATCGTTGGCACCTAAATTGGTAGCCACGTAAACAGCCAGAACAATCGCTATACCTAAGATAAGCCCAGTTTCCACCAACAAAACCTTTCCATAAATTCTTGTTTTGGTGCGTTATTTATGCTATAGTAAAAAGCCGGCATTTTGAAAGTGCCAGCGATCGCCTGGGCTGCCAGTGCAGCAGCTGTAGCGATTTTTAGCCATAAATTCATTGACATTTGGCACCATTTCACAAACGCACTACCTACAAGGCAGGCAAATAGCTGCGGAAGCCTCAGAAAGGGCCAAGCTGCCAGCAAGCCCCTGTCAGCCTTCCGCGATCGGAAACAATAGCTTCGTCTGCGAATTTGATTTTGATATAGCTAACCAGCCAGTAGAGATAGTGTTGTATGCTTGCCCCCTTTTTCAGAAGGGAGCGAGATTGGCGACCACCGCTCGATAAAAATACGGGGTTTCTTTCCAAAACGCCAGAACGCCAGGAGGTTCTAATGAATACGGAAGAAATTGTTCGCTCTATAGAAACAGAATATTTAAAGTCAGATTTGCCCAATGTGGAAGCGGGAGATATTGTTCGCGTGGGCGTAAAAATCGTTGAAGGCGGTAAAGAACGGGTTCAGCCCTACGAAGGTACAGTTATCGCCAAGCGTCACGGCGGCATTAACGCCACCATCACCGTACGGCGGATTTTCCAAGGAATTGGTGTAGAGCGGGTGTTTTTGCTCCATTCTCCCCGTGTCTCTTACATCAAAATTCTCCGTCGCAGCCAAGTGCGTCGTGCCAAACTGTACTATTTGCGCCATCGCGTTGGCAAAGCCACTCGCCTCAAAGAGCGCTTCTAGAAAAATGATAGCTACCAACAAGTGGAATTGGGAAAAAATCCCTTTCCATTTGTTGCCAAACCAGGTAGCGATCGTTTAAAATACATAAATGCGCGAGATGGTTTAGCAATGCGCTCTTAGTTCAGTTGGTAGAACGCGGGTCTCCAAAACCCGATGGCGGGGGTTCGAGTCCTCCAGAGCGCGCTGAACCAAATATACTTCAGATTCTGCCCGAAAACACCAACATCAATCTAAAAAATCTCCATTTAGATTTTGCCAGGTGGTGGTCTTTCGGGCAGACTTGTTCTGTCAAAGAATCCTTTGCTATTGCCTCGCCGATACGCAGCTCGATCGTGTTGGATTGAAAGAATTCTCGAGCCTAGCGATCGCCCTTCTCGTAGCTTTCTAAAAAAAGGTTCAACTTCGTCCATCGCGCTCTTCAAGGGACACCCTACCACTGGTACGGCTACGTTCTTTCTACATACAAGCAAATCGAGGCATTATAAATAGTAGACCAACCCATCTTCTAGGAGGGTCCAATCGTGACCAACAAAAACGAAGCCGAGGTGCAAAAAAATAACGGCATCGCAGGGACTATCAAGCGAACCAGTACATTTTTAAAACAAACAAGAGAAGAACTAAAAAAAGTTACTTGGCCCGACCGCAAACAACTAATTAGCGAATCAACTGCCGTTATCTTGATGGTCATCCTCTCCGCCACTGTCATTTACTTTGTAGATAGTTTCTTTAAGTGGGTTTCAGCAAGGGTATTTGGATGAATTTTGCACCAGAAGAATCCTACGAAACACATAAAACCAACGGCGACGGACAGGGCGCAGACAGTTCCGAACCGTCCAAACCACGCTGGTATGCCGTTCAGGTGGCTTCCGGTTGCGAAAAGCGCGTGAAGCTCAACCTCGAACAGCGTTTGAAAACACTCGATGTCGCCGATCGAATTATACAGATTGAAATTCCGCAAACACCAGCGGTTAAAATTCGTAAGGATGGCAAACGCCAGCCTACAGCCGAGAAAGTCTTTCCCGGCTACATTTTAATTGAAATGATTCTAGATGAGGAAACCTGGGCAGTTGTAAAAAACACCCCGAATGTGATTAACTTTGTGGGGGCACAGCAGCAACGCGGCTACGGAAGAGGGCGAGGGCACGTCAAACCCTTGCCTTTAAGCCCTTCCGAAATCAAACGGATCTTCCAGCAAACCAAAGAACAGGAACCAGAAGTCAAAGTTTCCCTGGCTCCTTCCGACAAAATCGTGGTCTTGTCAGGTCCGTTCAAAGATTTTGAAGGGGAAGTCATCGAAGTGAGCCCAGAACGTAGCAAGTTGAAAGCTTTGCTGTCCATTTTTGGGCGCGACACGCCCGTCGAACTAGAGTTCAACCAAGTTGAAAAGCAAAACTAAAGTAAATGGCCAAAAAAGTCGTTGCAGTCATTAAACTAGCCCTGGAAGCCGGTAAAGCCAACCCAGCCCCACCAGTCGGTCCCGCCTTGGGTCAACATGGCGTGAACATCATGGCGTTTTGTAAAGAATACAACGCCAGAACCGCCGACCAAGCCGGGTTGGTTATTCCGGTAGAAATCTCCGTCTACGAAGATCGCAGCTTTACCTTCGTCCTCAAGACCCCACCAGCTGCCGTTTTGATTATGAAAGCAGCTGGCATTCAAAAAGGATCTGGAGAACCCAACCGCAATAAAGTAGGTGCTATTACGCGCAATCAGTTGCGGGAAATCGCCGAAACCAAAATGCCCGACTTAAACGCCCCGGATATGGATGCGGCTATGCGAATTGTAGAAGGAACCGCACGGAATATGGGGGTTACTGTTAAAGATTAGGTTCTGCCTTTCGATTGTCGCCACCATCATTCGTTCGTCTCTAATTTAAAAGAAATTGTTGTCAGCGGGGGAGAAGAAACATTTGCTTCGCTAATACCCCAGGAGAGAATTATGGCCAAAAAACCTTCCCGTCGTATCAGAGAACTCCAGCAGAAAGTTGAAAACCGCCCCTATGAAGTTACCGAAGCTCTGAACCTACTCAAGGAAACTGCTACGGCAAACTTTCCTGAGTCGGCGGAAGCACACGCGCGTTTGGGAATTAACCCGAAGTATACCGACCAACAGTTGCGCACCACCGTTTCTTTGCCAAAAGGAACCGGTCAAACCATACGCGTAGCCGTTATTGCCAAAGGCGAGAAAGTTAACGAAGCCAGCGAAGCTGGTGCGGATGTAGTCGGATCGGAAGATTTGATTACCGAAATTCAGCAAGGAAGAATGGATTTTGACCGGGTGATTGCTACTCCCGATATGATGCCGCAAGTGGCCAAACTGGGACGTTTGTTGGGACCGCGCGGCATGATGCCTTCTCCCAAAGCTGGTACGGTGACTACGGAGTTGGGATCGGCCGTTCAGGAATTTAAAGCCGGCAAGTTAGAGTTTCGTTCCGATCGCACCGGGATCGTTCACGTTATTTTTGGCAAAGCGGCTTTTTCCACAGAAGATTTGCTGGCCAATTTGAAAGCCCTGCAAGATTGCCTCGATCGCAACAAACCAGCAGGTACCAAAGGGCGTTACTGGCGCAGCCTCCACGTATCTGCTAGCATGGGACCCTCCATTGAAGTGGATGTGGGTGGCTTGCAAGACTTGAAAGCAGAGGTTGCATATACGTAGGAAATGGGGTAAAATTACATTTTGTCCCTAACAGCCATATCGACAGGCTGTGCGATCGCTGACCAGCTGTCGCAAGCTCGAAAGCGAGCTGGCCAAGCAAGAACAATTGAAGGAAGAAAAGCATGCGTCAACGCTGAAGACAGTAGGGGCGAAATGCTTAATGGCCTGCCGAGGCTTGTTCGCTAGCTGTTTCTTCGTTTTCCCCCTTTCCGAGTGGCTCGGGAAGGCTGTTTTGAGCAGCAAAAAAGGAAAATGAGGAAGTCATCTAGCAACAACCCCGGATCTGGTTATCCGGGGTTCTTTTGTGGAACCTGGGTAGGAAACCGCACAAATCAATCAAACCATCGTAGAGATGGTTTAGGAGGTGAAACTGGTGTGGCAAAGACACTAGAAGAGAAAAAAGCGATTGTAGAAGACCTAAAACGAGAGCTGAGCGAATCGCAAGCTGTTGTGGCCATTGGCTATCAAGGGTTAACGGTTGCTGAAATTACCAACCTACGCAAACGTCTGTACGAAACAGGAAGCGTTTGTAAAGTAACCAAAAATACTTTAATGAGGATTGCCGTAGATGGCGATGAAAACTGGCAACCCGTTCAAGAATTTTTGCGAAACGATTCGGCTTTCCTGTTTCTAAAAGACGACCTTAGCGCTGCGATTCAAGCCTACCAAAACTTCCAAAAAGAGACTAAGAAAACCGAACTTCGCGGTGGGGTCATGGAAGGTCGCGCTTTGAAACAAGAAGAAGTCCAAGCGATCGCCGACCTTCCATCTCGGGAAGAACTTATGGCTCGAATTGCCGGCGCTATTCAAGCCGTTCCCACCAGAGTGGCTGCCGGTACCAAAGCCGTTCCCACCAAAGTGGCTGTGGGTATCAACGAAGTGCCATCCAAACTGGCACGAGCTCTCAAAGCTGTATCCGAACAAGGCGAATCTCAGGATGCAGCTTAAATGGGTGCGATGGTCTAGAAGAGGAGGGTATCTGGTCCCCTCAGAAGATCCTTGTAGGCTCAACCAAGAAATTCGCGCCCGATCCCCCTTTGATTTGTAACTTAAATTTGCAGGAGGTTATCTCTAATGTCTGCGAAAACCGACGAAATTCTCGAACAGCTAAAATCTCTAAGCTTGCTAGAAGCTTCCGAACTCGTCAAACAAATTGAAGATGCTTTTGGCGTGGATGCCTCGGCTTCTGGCGGTGGCATGATGATGATGCCTTCTGGCGCTGCTGCTGGTGGTGGCGGCGGTGAAGCTGAAGAAGCCGCTGAAGAGCAAACCGAATTTGATGTCATCTTGGAAGAAGTTCCTGCTGATAAGAAAATTGCTATTCTCAAGGTGGTTCGCGGCATCACTGGTTTGGGGCTGAAAGAAGCCAAAGACATGGTAGAAGCTACGCCCAAGCCACTGAAAGAAGGTGCTGACAAAGAAAGTGCGGACGACATGAAGAAGCAGTTGGAAGAAGCCGGCGCTAAAGTCACTGTTAAGTAAGTTTCGTGGGCAACCAGTTTGCTTCTGGTTGGTAGCCTTCAGCGATCGCCTGAGCGAAAGCAGATCGTTGAAGGCTATTTTTATAGCATTTTATGGGGATAGCGAACGGCCTTTTAGATCGAAATCCTATATAGCAATTTCAGATCGAACGCAAACAGTTAAAATATGTAGGGGCGAACGGTCGCTCCTGAGCTTGTCGAAGGGCGTTGCCCTTGCCGTAGCAAGTGGTGTTTGAGACTCAACCCGACATTGCAGGAATAACCGATATATTCAAAACCCAATCGCGATTGAAAATTGCACAAACACCAAGTTGTCCCCACCACCGCCGATCCACTTTGCGATCGCAATTAACATAGGGAAACGTAGCGCGAATCTAATAGGGCGACATATAG
>CAYZHY010000132.1:0-4799 GCA_964477525.1 uncultured Geitlerinema sp.
TATAAATGGAAAAATATGACCGATACAACGCTCAACCAGCAAATTCAAAAGTTTTACGATGCGTCTAGCCGTTTGTGGGAAAACGTGTGGGGAGAACACATGCACCACGGCTACTACGGTTCCCGAGGGGAAATCCGCAAGCCACGGCGGCAGGCACAAATCGATTTAATCGATGCTCTTTTGCAGTGGTCGCAGGTGAAATCTGCTCAAAATATTTTAGATGTGGGATGTGGTATTGGGGGGAGTACCCTGGATTTGGCAAATCGCTACAACGCTCAGGCAACGGGAATTACCCTGTCGCCGGTGCAGGTCAATCGTGCCCAACAGCGATCGCAAGCGGCTGGATTGAGCGGGCAGTGCGACTTTCAGGTGGCGGATGCCATGTCAATGCCGTTTGCCGACAATACGTTCGATTTGGTTTGGTCGCTGGAAAGTGGCGAACACATGAGCGATAAAGCTCAATTTTTGCGGGAGTGCCACCGGGTTTGTTCTCCCGGAGGAACAATTTTGGTGGTTACCTGGTGCCATCGACCCACAGATGCCTACAGTGGAGAACTGACACCTTCGGAAAAACGGCATTTGGACCAGATTTATCGGGTGTATCGTTTGCCGGGGGTGATTTCGTTGCCGGAATACAAAGCCATTGCCGAGGAAATTGGTTGCAAAAATATTCGTACGGCGGATTGGTCGGCGGCAGTGGCACCTTTTTGGGATGTGGTGGTAGAGTCGGTCTTGGATCCGGCGGTTCTGTGGGAGTTGTTGCTAGCAGGCGGCGAAACTTGGCAGGCAGCTTTGGCGCTGCCGTTGATGCAAAAGGGATACTCGCGCGGTTTGATTCGTTTTGGTTTGCTTTGCGCTCAAAAATAATGGGATAAAATCAACAGGTGCTGCTCTATTTTTGGATTTATGAGCCTATCTTCTGTAGAAACAACTCCCTGGTGGCTATCTTTTTGGAAGTTTTCCCGACCGCACACAATTATTGGCACCAGTTTGAGCGTGGTATCTTTGTATGCGATTTGTGCTGGTGCCAGTGGTGAAGGAATATTGACCTATGGCTGGCAACATCTCCCCAGTTTGCTGTGGGCGTGGTTGGCTTGTTTGTGCGGCAATATCTATATTGTGGGGTTGAACCAACTGCAAGATGTGGAGATCGATCGCGTCAACAAACCCGATTTGCCTTTGGCGGCGGGAGAGTTTACTTTACCACAAGGGCGATGGATTGTTTCGGTTGCTGGCATGTTAGCGATCGCGTTGGCAGCTACTGGCGGTACTTGGTTGCTGGCAACGGTGGGAATTAGTTTGGCCATTGGTACGGCTTATTCGCTACCGCCGATTCGTTTGAAACGATTCCCTTTTTGGGCATCTGTCTGTATTTTTAGCGTCCGCGGTGTCATTGTCAATTTGGGATTGTTTCTGCATTTTCACCAAGGATTTCCCGTTATATCTTCGGTTTGGCTGCTAACGTTCTTTATTTTGGTATATACGTTTGCCATTGCTATTTTTAAAGATATTCCCGATACGGAAGGCGATCGCCAATACAATATTATTACCTACAGTTTGCGTTTGGGTACGCAAAGGGTATTTGAGCTGGCCCGTTGGGTGGTAAGTTTTTGTTATTTGAGCGCGATCGTGGCTGGTGCTTTCTTGGTATCTAGCCTCAATCCGATTGTGGCTGGGGTTACCCATGCTGCGGTTTTGGCTTTTTTCTGGTGGCGTAGTACGCAAGTGGATTTGGCTGACCAAGAAGCGATCGCTCGCTTTTATCAGTTTATTTGGAAGCTGTTTTATTTAGAATATATTTTGTTTCCCATTGTCAGTTTACCGGCTTTGAGCGTGACTTAATGGGTTTCTGGTTGCCCATCGTCAGTTGCCACCATGCAATTGCGACCTTGAGCTTTGGCGGCATACAAACAGCGATCGGCAGCAGCAATCAGGGTATTGGGTTGCTCTTGCAGTTGGGGAATTTTCGTAGCAACGCCCAAGCTGAGGGTAATGCGATCGCTAATGGGAGAACTTTTGTGGACTACGTGCAGATTGAATAGGTTTTGCTGTAAGTTTTTGGCAATGGTTTGCGCTCCTAACAAATCGGTATTGGGCAAAAGAATGACAAATTCCTCACCACCATAACGAGCTGCCAAATCGGCAGGGCGATGTATGGTTTCTTCTAAGAGTTTGGCAACTTGTTTGAGACAGTCGTCGCCTGCTAAATGACCGTAGGTGTCGTTGTACTGTTTGAAAAAGTCAATATCGCATAAAATAAGAGAAACCCATGTTTGTTCCCGTTGCGATCGCTGCCATTCCCGTTGAAAATAATATTGGAAATATCTGCGGTTGGCAATGCCGGTCAACCCATCAGCGGCAGCTTGTCGTTGCAGCTTCCGGTTGGAGGCTTTCAGCTCTTCATATAAGTGCGACTGTTGGGTAGCAATTCCCACTTGCCTGGTCAGTCGTGTAAGGAAATGAACTTCCAAATCGTCCCAATTTCGGGGACCGTGACATTCGTGGGCAGCCATCAATCCCCAACACTGTTGCCCTTGGAAAATAGGAAGGACTAAGGTAGATCGAACATGTAGAGAACGCATCAAATCTCGGTAGCAAGGATGCACGTCAGGTTCTTCCCGGTCGCAAACCATGGAGGCGTGGTCCTGTTGGGTGACGATACAAGAGTTCGTTATCAAACACACATCTCTAATGGTGGTTCCCAAGATAGAGTCGCATGTCGCTGTTACTGATTCGCGAACAATCGTCCCCTCACCTTCCGATTCTAGGCGGTAGATAACAACGCGATCGCAACGTAAAAATTGCCGGGCTTCTTCCACAGCAGTTTCCAGGATATCTTCTAAATTGAGAGATTGATGCAATTGTTGGGTAATCCGAGAGAGGGATTGTTCCTGTTTGGCTTGCTGCAACAACGCCAGTTCTGCCTGTTTGCGACCGGTAATATCCAGCATCACCCCTTGTAAGTATAAAGGATTGCCTTCAGTATCGGTAACGATACGAGCGCGATCGCGTACCCAGACCATCTCTCGGTTGCGAGAAAACATACGATACTCCCGAACAAAACCTTTTCCCCATTCGTGGGTTTGGTAAAGATCGGCCAGTACTTGTTCTCGGTCGTCGGGATGAATCAATTCTAACCATAAATGGGGATTTTGCATCCATTCGTCGGGCGTATACCCCAACATTTGTTCTACTTCTGGACTAATATAAGTGGTTTTGTTATTTTTACTTAACTCGGCTGTATAAATAGCTGCTGGCATTTGTTCTACCAACAACCGATACTTTTGTTCGGAAGCTTTTAAGGCTTCTTTGGCTTTTTTGCGATCGGTAATATCGATGACCACACCAAACAAACGCAAGGGGTGTCCAACATCGTCGAATTCAACTTCAGCTCTGGTTTTCAAGTAGCGCATGTCTCCGTTGGGTTTGATGAGGCGAAAGGCAAGGAAAAGTGGTTCGCCAAAACGCAACGTATGTTCTAAGGTTGGTCGGTACCGATCGCGATCGTCGGGATGAATCATATCTATAATTTCTTCGTAGGAAGGTTCTCCTTGTTGGGGATCGAGACCAAACATCCAAAATACTGGTTCCGACCAGGTAACTTTTTGCGAACTCACTTCAAATTCCCAATCGCCAATATGAGAAATTTGTTGGGATTGCAGCAATTTTTGAGTGGTTTGTCGCAGGGTTTTCTCGATTTGTTTGCGATCGCTGATATCTTCGGCAATGTAACAAAATCGCGGGTAGGTGGTATTTTCAGTGGCGATGGGAGATACGGTTACCGACAGGTGATGCATTGTACCCTGACGGGGATGTTGGTATTCAAAACGAACTGGTTGTTGGCGACGCTGGCTTTCCCAATAGTTTTGTTTCCACAAAGCTTGAATATCGTTTGGTACTTGCAAGTCGCTGGCCTTGCAATTTTTCATTTGTTCCACCGAGGTTTGAAAAAACTGAGCTGTGGCGGCGTTATCCCAGATATGATGGATTTCATCTTCGGTCAGTTCCACAATTCCCATCATCATGGAAGTGCTGTTGTAAAAATTCCGTAAGGCTGATTCGCGTTCGGTGAGGATGGTTTCCAATTGCTTGGCAGAGGTCAAATCTTGTACGATCGCGATCGCGGAATTGGGCTTGCCATCTGCCTGAGGCACCAACATAGCCGTAACATGAACCCAAATAGCACGACCATCCCGGTGTAGGTAGCGTTTTTCGCCGCTAAAGCTATTGATGTCTCCGCGTAGCATTGTTTCCAAAGTGGATTGGCTGGATGCTACCTCGTCAGAATGGGTAATTTCTAGAGGGGTTTTGCTTTGCAATTCTATTTGCGAGTATCCGATGAGGTCGCAAAATTTTTGATTGGTATACCGGAAGTAACCATCCAAACCAATTTCGGCAATCCCCACAGCATTTTGCTGGAAAATGGCTTGCAGTCGCGGTTCTTGCCATGGTGGTGGAAAAGAACACTGGTAAGATGCAAGTTCCGTTTGTACGGCTGCTAGTTCCCGTTGCAATTGTTGGTATTTGGCCTCTAAAGCAGCTTGGCGAGATTGCTGCTGGGATGTTGGTGATATGTATGAAGATCTTTGATTTGGTTGGTTTGACATCATGCAGTGAAATTTTCTCAAACAAGTTCTAAAAAGGAGGTCTATCTTTCACAGAGAATTTGGTTCCCCACCACTTTTTTATGCTGCCTTGACCCGCTGAATGCAGTTGCTCGCTCTGTATAAGTGTTCTAGGAATCGTTATCGATATAATAAAAACGAATGAAACCATCGTTGCCAATTGACAGTGGAGAA
>CAYZHY010000132.1:4899-9809 GCA_964477525.1 uncultured Geitlerinema sp.
CATTTTGCCCAAACCAACTGTTGTCTACCAACCAGTACTCACAACTCATGCACTTCCTCGCTTTTACTCAACCCTTCCTATAAAAAATAAATCTTAGCCATTGTTCGTGCTACCAACTGGCTAGTTTTTAAAAGTACAGTTTCCTAATTCTATATTAGCCGATTCTCTAGTTTTCTGAATCTGGGTCATTTTTTTTGCTTGCCAAAATTACAAAATACTTCAATTTATTTAATAAAAATAAATATTTGCTCGAATAAATAATAATTTTTGTTAAAAATCCAGGCAAATGTTTGGGGTTGGGTGTCGGATACTTTTCCTAGTACCTACCGATCGCAATCGTATTGGTTGGAGCTAAAAATTTTATTAATAAATTTTAAGGTTATCGCGTAGGTTGGCTTCACACCTAGTTGTCCCAAACTACCCGATGCTAGGGTACTACCAGATAGTAGGGGATTATCGGAAGCGTAGTACGCATAGCGCAAGGTGAGATTTTCGTCAATACTGCGGCGAATTTTGGCAGCGGCTTGGATAGCTTTCTGCATGTGTGCGCCTTCCATTTCCAAGCCGATGGCATTCCAAGAAGATTCTTTGAAATAACTGAGAATATCGGCGTTTTGTAAAGACGTTCCCAATACGGTCACCAAGGCACCTTTATAGGCAGGGAGACCAGTATCGGCAAAATCTTGAGGTTGCAAGTCGTTTTCAAAGGGATAGTTATCGGCGGTTCCTTCAAAAAGATGGGCCGTGGGAAGCATGAGGTCTCCCTTGTCTCCAAGCAAAGTCCCGGCTTTCCCCATCACCGAAATCGAACGCAAATTCAAATTTTTGACTTCAGTCCCTGTTTTGTAAGGTTTGAGCAGTTCGTCAAAAATTTCAAAAGCTTGCTCGCCAAAGGCATAATCCATGACCAACAGCACGGGTTTTTCCTTTTCTATATACTCTCGGTTGATTTGAATTTCCGGACTGAGCGAATCTAGGGGCAAAAAAGCCGTATCGAATAGCTGTACTTGAATATTGGTGCCAGCGCGGTCGGGAAGATAGTACATCCCGTGCCGTTCGGCGAATTCCCAAACTTCTTGATTGAGTTCGTGATTGTCCGGCAAACTCAACTCCCGCGCCATTTCTTCGATGGTACGCGGACCCATTTTGGGTTTTAAAGCTGGAAAAGCAAACAGCGTATTGAGGATGCTGTGCAAGTTGGCACTAATAATATGTAAGGGGCGTTCCCATAAATGATTGGCCAGCAAGAATTCTTTCACTTCACCAGCCCATTTTTCCCCGTGAATGTGATGTCCGATGCGTTCTCGTAAGGCTGGACTAAAGGAAATTTGGCGATCGCTGCGATATTGAACTTCTTCCATGGCCAAACGCCCCAACCAGTAGATGATATGAAAAAATCCGTTGTTGCTAGCCCCTTCTTCTTGGAAGCGTTCGTAAGCTTGCACTGTCTCTGCGTAGGTACGTCCCAGCAACGTACTAGCATAGGAAAAAGCTCTTTCTTTTACTTCTGGGGTTTCTACTTGGGAATACTGGGTGCGATCGCCGCTCATCTGCTTGGTAACAATTTCTTCTAGTTTTACCCATTCTTGGGTAGGCTGGTCTTCATCCAGGGCATGTTCGCAAATTTTATCTGCTTCCACGTACATAAACGTCAAGTGGGTGAGAATATCGTAAATTTCGCTGCGTCCCCTGGTCACTTCCACCAGCATGGTTTCGTCGTCGATGCGGTAGCAGTTGCGGCGGCGTTTGGCGGGAATAATTTTTTCAAAACCAGAATCCCCGTACCCTTCAGAAGCTACTATTTTCACAAAGCGGCACATTTCAATGCCTCGGGGCAAGCGATCGATAACATAAGCCAAACCGTTCAGTTCCACTTTTTCCGGGTCGGCAATGGACCCGTAAATTTCCGGTTGCAAAGCTAGCAAGGCTTGTTTGAGGGCGCTTCCCGACACGCCATTGGGTTTGTAGTAGCCGCGAATAAATAAATGGCGCATTATCACATAAATGTGTTCGATAGCGGCGCGGGATTCTTGGGCGCGAGTACGGGGCTGAGTGGAAATCGTCATAATAGCTTGGCAGATATCGTGGCAAATGCTTGTATTGAAACAAATCTTGCCACCTAGGACAAACGATTTTACCGTTATTCACCGGGGTTGGCTGCTGTGGCCACGGGTTTTTCGCCCATTTGCGATCGCGTAGCCAAAGCGATCGCGCTAATCAACAATAGGATACCACTTGCCAGGGCATAGGTTCCACTACCGCCGACCCATTTGACAGCCGTTTGGCTAGCAAACGGTGATAGAAACTCGCCGATATAAAAAGCTGTGGTCAAACCACCCAAAGCTCTACCGCGAATATCCGCAGGTACAGTTTCCGACAGCCAAACTTTGGAGTTGGGAAACAGCATACCAAATCCCAAACCGCTAACAGACAGACCGCAAATAATCATCCAGTAGTTGGGGGCTAAAGCAACAATGGCGTGACCTACAGCCCCAATAGCAAAGGCCACTGTGAGGATATTGGCAAAACCCAATCGTGCTTTAATTTTGCCATAGACCGAAGAAATGGTTGCTTGGGAGAAGGTCATGGTAGCAATGGCGATACCGCTGCGAGATGCTGGCAAGTCAAAACTTTCTCGCAAGTAAAAGGGCATTTGCACGGGGGTTAGGTAGTATAAAAACATGTGCAGCATTTCTGCCCCGTAAATAATGGCCAGGATGCGTATTGGCCATACTGACGGTTGGACTTGTTGGCTGCTATCGTTCGCATCAGTTTTCCATGATGGTTCGGCGGAGGGTTCGAACAACCAAAATCCCATAAATGGCACCAGCAGAACCGGAAATAGGTATAGCAAGAAAGGAAGCCGCCAACCAATATCGGCAAGAAAACCGCTGATGCCTAGCAGGAATACGCCGGTGATGCCAATGCAGGTAGACTGCCATCCCATGAGATTGGAACGAGTGCGATCGTGGTAGTAATCGGCAATTAATGTCGTTACGCTGGTAATGGTGCAAGCCACAGCAAATCCCAATACGATGCGGGTCCCCAACAACGTCCAAATATCGTCTAGAATAAAGCCAGCACTGCCTGCCAAACCGGCAATAACAGTGGCACCCATCAGTAAGGGTTTGCGACCGATGCGATCGATAAGTTGACCGGAAAGCAAACCGCCAGCAATAATGGAAATGGCGGGCATGGTCAGTACCAGTCGCACCCAATATTCCACGTTTTTGACTTCGGCGAAGTAGTCTTGCATGGAAGGTAATGCTGGTGCGATCGCAGCACTGGGAAATATAATCATGGTGCTGGTCACCAGCAGGGTGGCTTTTACTTTCAGCGAATCGATTTGGGGATAGGACATGGTGCCTGTAGGAAGATGGTGTGCAAGCTAGGCAATAGCGATGCTTTTTTCCACGGTATTAAGATTTTTTAATATCGACAACCCAGCCGTGGAGGCAGTACTCTTTTGAAAGGGCAGCGATCGCGTTTGCCAAGGAGGGTTTTCGTAGGAGGATAGTTGCTAATTTAGCAGGTGGTTTGGGCAACGGACTTTGGCACAAAACCAGAAGTAGGTCATAATAAA
Source organism: uncultured Geitlerinema sp. (assembly GCA_964477525.1). Classification (GTDB taxonomy): domain Bacteria; phylum Cyanobacteriota; class Cyanobacteriia; order Cyanobacteriales; family PCC-9228; genus PCC-9228. The sequence continues at coordinate 8,483 of CAYZHY010000132.1, forward strand.
CAGCTAGATGCAGCCAACTATCTGGGACTTTGCCTCCCACCGACCAACGTACCAAGATCTGTTCGTCAGCTATGGATAGCAACTCAACTCGCGATCGCATTTGGCGGTATTGGTTCACCGTACCAATTTATCCCTACAGTCGGCGACGTACCATCCGTCAAGAAGTCGTACCGGAAAAAATTTGGACCTTCGACCAGCTACAGGGAATCTTCTACGTCGTCGTTCCCTTACGGATGACGGTGGTGAGGTTGGAAGCGGGAGGATTGTTAGTTTACGCCCCCGTAGCCCCTACAAAAGAATGTTTGCGCCTGATGAACGAATTGGTAGAAGCTTACGGTCCGGTGAAATATATTATTTTACCAACCGTTTCTGGTATCGAACATAAGGAATTTGTAGGACCGTTTGCCCGTAAATTTCCCCAAGCACAAGTTTTTGTTGCTCCCGACCAATGGAGTTTTCCCATCGATTTGCCGTTAAGTTGGTTGGGATTGCCAGGCAAGCGCACGCAGAAATTGCCAGAAAACAGCGAAAAAACACCATTTGCCGACGAGTTTGATTATGCAAAATTGGGACCAATTACGTTGGGATTGGGTCCGTTTGAGGAAGTAGCTTTTTTCTGCAAGCAAACCCGTACGTTGCTGGTCACCGATGCTGTCCTCTCCATTCCTGAAAATCCACCCGAAATCTTGCAACAGGAAGCCTATCCCCTGCTATTTCACGCCAGAGAAACGGCTTTAGACCCCATTGAAGACACGCCAGCCAATCGCCGCAAAGGGTGGCAGCGGATATCCTTATTTGCTTTTTATTTTAGCCCTCGCTGTTTGGATACCATTCCCTGGTCGCAAGCATTCCAAGAAGCGAAAAAAGCCCCCGACCGTTCTAAAAAAGCCTATTTCGGCTTGTATCCGTTCCGCTGGCAATCCGACTGGCAGCGATCGTTTGCTGCTTTGCGTCAGGGAGGCCGGTTGTTGGTCGCTCCCATTCTACAAACCTTAATCCTCAACCGCGCTCCCAAAACGGTTTTGGATTGGGCGGATAAGGTCGCCAGTTGGGATTTTCAAAGGTTGATTTCCTGTCATTTTGACGCGCCAGTTGCAACCACACCACGGGAATTCCGCGAGGCGTTTGTCTTTTTAGAAGGTCAGCTAGCGCCTGGGGAAGTTTTTGCAAACAAGGGGCGATATTTACCAGAAGAAGATTTAGCGTTGTTGGAAAATATCGATCGCAGTTTGACCCGCCGGGGGATTACGCCACCTCGGAAAAATTCGTAGAATTGGGAAAGCATTGTCTAGTTGCCTTCTTTTTGCAGTTCGGGAACGTTTTCATT
>CAYZHY010000133.1:0-9610 GCA_964477525.1 uncultured Geitlerinema sp.
GTCGGTATTCTTCCATTAATGTCGCGTAGTCATGAGGGATCATCAGTTTTTGGATGGTTTGCTTAGAGATTGTTGTTTCCTCCTCACTGATTAAAGTTATTAACTTGTAAACGAGTTCTGCCAGATCGGAATCGACTAATTCAAAGTAAAATGAACCCGCTTGAATGAAATTACCATTAAGCGTTAGTTCCTTAACAGAGACTTCATTGGAAGTCCAGTTAGATAAATTTAAACCTAAAGCGCGATCGGAAAGTTTATAAGGCTTTTGTTGTTCAATTCTGGCTTCAACTTCTGACAGTAGCCATTCATCGGGATTATTTTTGGCAATTGTTGCGAGTCTTGCTAACTCATTATAGTTGCTGGTGAGTTGCTGTTCAATTTCTGGATCAAGATTTTTAACCCAAGGAAGGGCTTCTAAGGTTCGGGGATAAATATGTGCATAATATCCTTGAATAACACCACTTCTCAAACGAATTGCCCAGTAAAAACGAGCTAATTTACTATTGAGATAAGCTGTAACTGCTTCCGCAGATGGAGAATTTTGTTTAGGTAAAGCAATGATAAGACTATCAACAGCAGCATTACTTGAACTTTTAACTAATGTTGCTGTGGGAGCACATCCAATATTAGTTACAGCTATAAATTTTTCATGAGTTTGTTCGCCCCATAAACTTAATTTTCCATAAGGTCTTTCTCTAACTGTATCTAGATTAACCCATCCTTCTGCTTCTCCTGACCAACCTACAGAGATACTACGCCCAGCAATAACCTGAATACAATTATCTCCAGTAGATTCAGACGTTACTTCTGCACCTCCGCGCTGAATACCATAAGTAAACCAAAAAGGGCGATTATTACGACTAAGTTGTTTAGCTACTGCTTCTTTCAGTTCAACAATGTTGCTATCTTGTCCATTATTTCCATTGGGATAGAGCTTTTTTAAAATGAGAACATCTCCTTGGTGGAGTAGGGGTAATAAATAATCTCCCCACTGACCTTCTCTGGTATTACTGGGATCGATATGAGTTACCCTAGGATTAACCTTGGTGTCAAAAAAATCTTTGTACTTAACTGTAACGGGTGATTCGTGGCTTACACCAGTTGAGGGGACATATAACTCAATTTCATCATTCTCTTTAGGAGGCGTTTTTTCAATTACAATCATTAACGGAACACGAGCCACATCCCAAACTGGTTCATCTGTAAATTCCAACCAAACCAGTTTTCTAAGAGCGGCTTTTCCTTGTGGATAGAGCAATTTCCAAACCTTAGCAGCTGCTTCGGAATTGGCATATCCACCACTAACGACCATTCCTAGAAAGCCACCTGGTTCTAGAGATTCGGTTAAAGCACGATAGAGAAAAACTAACCCTGTATCGGCATTTTGCCCCCAAACTTGATGCCATAGCCCCTTCATTTCCTCGTTATATTTAACTCGCTCAGCGCGAATATAGGGTGGATTGCCAACAATATATTTCCATTGTTGAGTATCTCGTTCCATGGAACCGGGTGATAAGTATTCCTCACCAAGCAAAGGCACTAAATCGGCATCCCGAAGGAGGCTATTTAAGTTATACACTTGAATAGTAGGGGGTTCCCTAGTGGGTTGGAAACGAAGAAATGCCCAAATTAGTTGAAAGTGGCTAATAAAGGCAGCAAAGGGGTTGAGATCGAAGCCCCAAACAGTTTCTTGCAACTCTTGCAAAACGGTGTCTCGATCTAATCCTCTACTTTTCGCATCTTCTAAGTAACGATGAACATAACGCACTAAGAAGGACCCACTCCCGCAAGCAGGATCGAGTAATCTACCTGGTTCATGGCTAAATACCGTCTGGTCTAAAAGCCAATCAACAATGGAAGGAGGTGTATAAAATTCTCCTAACCGTTTCCGTTTTGCAGGGGGTAAAAAAGACTGATAGATATCGCCTAAAATCTCTTCCGATAAACCTGAGAAGTCATAAGCATTCAATCGTAAAATTAATCGTTGTAAGGCTTCGTCGAGCATACCATTGGTATGATATAACCAATCAAATAAGTTATTTTCTAAAGGGTCTTGATAAACTTTTCCCACATCTTCTGCAACAAGACGCACCAAGGCACGAGCATCCCCTGTTAGATAATCAACAAATGCTGCCCAATCTTGTAGTCCCCCATTGGACAAACGGCGTTTTTTAGCTAATCCTAAATCTTCAATTAGTCGCAGAAATAAAACACGAGCAAGCAACACCGCGACTGAGTCAGCAATAAAGGCTTCACGGATTTTTTGTTGAGCTTCTTTATTATTTTTGGCACTGACTTCTCGTCCATACCGATCTTCAAATTGCGGAATAATTTCATCAAATAGATGGCGTTCAAAATTAAACTGACTTTTGATACGGTTTAAAGCCCGACGCTTTGTATCTCCTGTATCAACTAAATTACGGTTAATTTCCTGTTCTTTAGTTTTATATTCTTCATGTTGTTGAAGCAAAGTTGCGATCGCATTATTCCCCGCTTCATTTAATTCAAAAAAACTATTTTGTAAGTCTTTTTGTAATTGAGATCGAGTATTAGAATTATCTAGCTTAAGATAAACGTAAGGGAGTTCTCCCGTAATAAAGGTTTCCCATTGTTGAGAGTGTTTTGCTTTTTCGTAGGATAAAAACTGAAGCGTATCTTTGATTTCATCTATACTAAATTCTGATAATTTGAAAGGAGATTCTAATCCTTGTATTGCGTCGCCTGTTGGCAAAACGACCCAAAGATAATTAGCGGTTAAAAACAGAACATAGCGAGTTAAACCATCAATATATTTACGTTTCTGATTCCATAAATTTTTGCGTCCCCTTTCTGTGGTTAATTCAGCATCATCTTTTTTTAGATCCCCAACAATCCAAGGGATTTTCTCAGGTGTTAAAAGTTTTATATCGGGATAACCACCACCTGCTTTATCTTCAGTAACAACTTTATCTTTGGGATAGTCTAATAATTTGGCTAAAAAGTCTCTAACATCTGGATTATAAGACCGTTCTGGGCGATCCCAACTTAGACTAAGCCATTTATTTAAAGGATTCGATTGATTTGTCACTTCATTTAATCCCTATACTTAGAATAATACCAAATCCGATGTTTCTAAACCACAAACGTAAATTGAACCGTTCCCCGAACCTGCGGGAAACTGCAGGGGGGTTCTTCCTCGGTTTCACTATCGGGTCTTGCCATTACGAATTTGGTATAAATTATTATATTTCAGTAAAACAAACTGATAGTATTACTGTCAAGGGAAAATCAATTGTTGTAATGGCATTTTCATGTAAACTCTATATACCATATTTCTAGACCTTTTCTTCCACTAAAGTGCGATGATTTTTAACTCCATCTTTTTTTTATGCACTCCCAAACTAACTCCATACGCTAACATACTACTATTCCCTACCTCTACACTCCTATGCTCCCACGCAAACTACCCAGTTCCACGACCCAAAAGAGTCTGATAATCTCCCAAAACCTTCAAAGGAAAATACTGGGCATACATGTGATATTTTAAATAAAAGTGACAGGGAAAGCCAGTTCCGGTAAACGCTGCTTCTTGCCAGCTGCCGTTCGATTCTTGGGTGGCAATGAGATAGGCGATGCCGCGGTCGATGGCTTCTTTTTGCCAATTCTGGGTGGCTTGACCGGCTTCCAGAAGACCGATAAGTGCCCAGGAAGTTTGCGAGGGGGTGCTGTTACCCTGCCCTTTGAGAGTGGAATCTTCGTAGCTGCGGCAAGTTTCGCCCCAACCGCCGTCTGGGTTTTGACAGCTCAGCAACCAGGAAACACCCCGGTTTATCTGGGAAGAACAAGCTTTAGGGGCGATCGCGGCTAAAGCGGCTAAGGCACCGCTGGTACCGTAAATATAGTTAACCCCCCAACGACCAAACCAAGAGCCGTCGGATTCTTGTTCGCGGCATAAATACGCGATCGCTTTATCGATTTGCTGCTGGGGCATGGTCATTTGACAAATACCCAGCATTTCCAACACCCGTGCCGTCACATCGGCGGTATTGGGGTCGATGGTGGCTTTCAAATCGCTGTAGGGCAGTTCGTTCAACCATTGCTGGTCGTTGTCAATATCAAACGCTGCCCAACCCCCTTCGCGACACTGCATGGAAGCAATCCAGCGAACCGCTCGTTGCATCGCTATTTGCTTGTGGGTTTCGTTGGGCAATTTCACCGGATGCAGTGCCATCACCACCGTGGCGGTATCGTCTAAATCGGGATAAAAGCGATTGTCAAATTCAAACGCCCAACCGCCAGGAGTTCCCAAGGGATTTTTATACGACCAATCCCCATAATCCAAAATTTGCTTGCCCAGCAGCCACTCGCCACCGCGAACCAATGCCGGATGGTCGGGGTTCAATCCGGAACTAATCAGCGATCGCAATGCCCAGGCTGTATCCCAAACTGGAGATATGCAGGGTTGCATGCGGTAGGTATCTTCCGTTTCGATGGCAAAGCGATCCACCGCATCCATACCGCGAACCACCACGGGGTCATTTCTATCGTAATTCAAACAGCGCAGTGCCAGCAGCGAGTTGAGCATCGCCGGAATAATCCCACCCCAGTCTCCCGTGGCTTCCTGGCGTTCCAAAATCCATTTTTCCGCTTCCCGAATGCCCTCATCGCGAAAAGGCACCAAATCCCAATCTTCGGCAAATTTAAACGCCGCATCCAACCAAACAAAAACATCGCTCCAGTCAGACTTGGTAGGCAGTTCCAAGCGAACATTTTCGGTTCCTTCTGTATACAACTCGTCTAAAGAAATTGCGGGAGAAACCGGAAACACCGGCTTTTGGTCGAACACCACCAATAGCGGCACCGTGCTTCCCCTTGCCCAACTTGACATTTCGTAAATGGAAAAAGGCGCTTCCGCCGGCAGCAACATCACCCACGGCGGAATGGAAGGAATGCCCCGCCAGTCGTAGCAGCCAATAAGTGCTAAATGCATTTTGGTGAAAATGCGGGTTTTGCTGATGCCGCCTTTCTCCAGAATGAAGCGACGTGCTTTTTGCATGGCGGAGTCATCTGCCGAAACACCTAGCAGCTTCAGTGCCATGTAGGTTTCCACAGAGGTGCTGAGTTCGCCACCATCGCCATAATACAGTTCCCAACCGCCGCTGTCTGCTTGCATGGAACGCAGGTAATTTTCCGCTTTGCGTGCAGGGAAGCGGTCTTCGGTTCCCCAAATTTTGTGCAGCAAGACAATTTCGGCGGTCATGGTGGCGTTGGCTTCCAATTCTGCCCACCAATAGCCTTGTGGGTATTGCAAGCCCAACATATAATTTTGACTCGCCGCGATCGCGCTAGCAAGTTGGGATGGGTCTACAATGTTGGATTGGGGCATAAACCATTGCTATTTGGCACGAACGTCCCCCAGAATACACCAAAATGGTTTTATTTGATAACGCGATCGCGATGTGTAACATTTGAGATAGAGGAGTGGGAGGAGTGGGAGGAGTGGGAGGAGTTTTCGCCTTAGCGGGCGTGGATTTTTTGGGTCTTCGCAGTATGGATTTGGTATCACACCGGAATTGGGGGAATCACCGGAATTGGGGCAACCACGGGGGGTTGCCCCTACAAGATGTCTGCCATTTTTCGCTAAAATTGACTAGACTTAACGCTTGACCTGAATTTATGGTTAAAATGCCCACCAGCCACGTTCTGGCAACAATAGGAAAGTTCCGTGTCACGTTTGTGCCGACCCAGGTGGGGTGGGGATTTTTCTTGTCTCTGGGGATTGTGCTGTTTGTGTTGGTGCGGGGGTTGGGATACGCTCATGGTTTGGATTGTTCCAAAAACGATAGCGGTGGCGGTCAGTGTCAGGTTGAGGTGCGTCAATTATTTTGGCGAAAAAACACGCAAGAAATTCCTTTGAGCGAGTTAGAAAAGGCAGTTTTTCAAGTAGAAAGTAAGCCGTTGGTTTGGCAGTGGAAGTGGCATTTATATAAAATCTTTCTCGAAACCAAAGATAGCAAGATATTGTTGGTAGCCGATCGCGCCACGCCGGAAAAGAAAAAAGAATTTGTATCCCGCACTAATGCGTTTTTACAGAATGCAGAACGTACGTCTTTGCAGATTTCCTACCAACCCCGCGATCGCTCCCTTTGGTATTGGTTGGCGCTGCCGCCAGTGATGTTTTTGCTGGAAACGATTAGCATTCAAAGGAGAAAAACGGATGGTCAATTTCCCATTGTCTCCCAGGGCAGTTGGACTTCTTCATCGCTGGCAAAGGCTGGTTCTAAAATTCAAGATAAATATAAGGAATACGAACAGAAGATTTTGGGATACGATCGCCAATTGAAAAAACATCCGGATGATAGCGAGGCTTGGTGTCAGCGGGGGATATTTTTGGATGAGTTAGACAGGCATGAAGAAGCGATCGCGAGTTACGACCGGGCGTTGAATTTAAAACCGGGAGACAGCGAAATTTGGAATTTACGCAGTATGGCGTTGGAGGAGTTGGGCAGATACGAAGAAGCGATTGCTGGATACGACCGGGCGCTTTCCTTACAGGCTAATGACTACGAAGTTTGGAATTTGCGGGGAATGGCTTTGTTGCAGATCCAACGCTACCAAGAAGCGATCGCCAGTTTCGACCGCTCTATTGCTATTCAACCCAACTACGCCCAAAGTTGGTCCAATCGGGGAGATGCGTTAAAAGCGATAAAACGCTACCAAGAAGCGATCGCCAGTTACGACCGAGCGGTAACTCTGCAATCCGACAACAGCGAAGCCTGGAAAAATCGCGGTCTGGCGTTGCAGGCACTCAAACGCTACGAGGAAGCGATCGCTAGTTTCGACCGTTCTTTGACAATTTACAAAAACCAGAGTACGATTTGGTATAGTAAGGGGAGGCTGCTGTCCAATTATTTGCAACGATACCAAGAAGGTGCCAGTGCGTTGGACCGTTGTTTGAAGCTCAATCCCCAAAATGCAGAAGCTTGGTACGAGCGCGGCAATGCGGTTTATAATTTGGGTAAGTACAAGGCAGCGTTGGAGAGTTTTGACCGAGCTTTGCAACTGCGACCGGATTTTGACCGGGCTTGGAACGATCGCGGCAATGCCCTGAATCAGTTAAAACGACACCAAGAAGCGATCGCGAGTTTCAATCGAGCGTTGGAACTGAACCCAGAACTGATTCCTGCCTGGCTAAATCGCGGTGGTACTTTATGCAATTGTTTGGGTCGCTACGAGGAGGGATTGTTGGATTTCGACCGGGCGTTGCAAATCGACCCCAATTTGCAGCCGGCATGGTACAATCGGGCGGTGGTTTTGCAGAGTTTGGGGCGTTACGAGGAAGCTAGGGCAAGTTTCGACCGGGCAGCGGAATGTGTTGAGAAAAATTCTCAATAAAACCCTGGCTAGCTGCTTTGTTTTTGCGATTTTTGGCTGCTATACCAAGACATCACCCAGCGAATTTCGTTATACGTATATCGATTTTGCAGGTATTCGTATATCGGTTTCATGAAACTGACGCCCAATACATCAACGGCGTGGAGAATGGCTTTTTGACGTTCTGGGGAAACCAAGCGGTTCAAATCCACATTGTAGCCGGCGGCGAGTAGTTTGGCTAGATGGTCGGCGATGGTACTTTCTTTTAACTGGCGTTCTCGGGCAATTGCCGATACGGATAAGCCTTGGTGGTGCAGTTCTAGGGTAATTTCGTGGGTTGAGGAAGTATTCGGGGTGCGGTTTCTGGGTTTTTGGTTGGTGTTGTTTTCCTTATGGTCGCGCAAAACAGCTAAAAAGCGATCGCCGTATTTTTGGAGTTTGTATTCGCCCACGCCAGAAAGCTCTCCAAATTTTTCGGTGGTTTGGGGTTGTTTTTGGGCCATGAGTCGGAGGGTAGAGTCGGGAAACACCATGTAGGGGGGAATGGATTCTTCGGCAGCGATGGTTTTGCGCAGCGATCGCAATTCTTGCAGCAGCCGTTCTCCCGCTTCCCTTGCCTCACTGGATTGCACGCTGGCAGCGACTTTTTCTTCTTTGGGAACGACTACAAAAACAGACCGTTGCTTGCGCATGACCTCCCAACTGGCTTGATTGAGCTTTAAAACCGAATAGCCGTCGGTCGTTTCTTCTAAAAGACGTTGGTGGATAAGCGATCGCGCCAGCAATCGCCATTCTTGCGTACTTTTATCCTTACCAATACCATATGTAGACAAGCGATCGTGACCGTTGCGGCGAACTTTTTCTTTGGTAGAACCGCGCAAAACATCGATAATATGGTTGGTGCCAAACCTTTGCTTGCAGCGAGCCACGCAAGAGAGAAATTTTTGAGCTTCGATGGTCCAATCTTCCACCGGTTTGGGATAGCAGCAGTTATCGCAGCCGTTGCAGTTGCCGGGAAAAGACTCGCCAAAGTAACTCAATTGGATACTGCGGCGGCAGTCGGTTCCTTCCGCATAATCCACCACCCGCCGCAACTGCTGTTTGGCTATACGTTGTTCGTCGGGGTCGGGTTTTTGGTTGATGAAGTAGTCAATGGTTTTAATGTCGCGATAGCTATAAAATAACGTACAGCGGGCAGGTTCTCCATCTCTGCCAGCTCTGCCGGATTCTTGGTAGTAGCTTTCCAGGTTTTTGGGTAGGTTGTAGTGAACCACGAACCGCACATCGGGTTTGTCGATACCCATGCCAAAGGCGACGGTGGCGACGATAACGCTAATTTCGTCGCGGATGAAGCGGGTTTGGTTGTTGCGGCGGTCGTTGTCGGTCATGCCGGCGTGGTAGGGTAAAGCGGCAATACCATCGTTGCGCAGTTGTTCCGCGAGTTCGTCTACTTGGCGGCGGCTGAGGCAGTAGACAATACCGGAACCGTCTTCTTTACGGATAATTTCCAGGAGTTCGTTGTAGGAGTTGCGGTTTTTGCGGCGAACTTCGTAGTATAGATTGGGACGGTTGAAGCTGGCGACGTGGACTTGCGGGTTTTGTAGGGTAAGCTGCTGGCTAATATCTTGGCGTACCCGTGGCGTGGCGGTGGCGGTGAGTGCCATGATGGGTACTTGGGGGTAGCGTTGGCGCAAAATTTGCAGTTGGCGGTATTCGGGTCGAAAGTCGTGACCCCAAGCGGAGATGCAGTGAGCTTCGTCGATGACAAAGCCGGCAAGACCGATTTCGTGTTGGATGAGGTCTAGGAATTGCAGGAAAGGTTCGCCGACCAGTCGTTCTGGGGCCATGTAGAGGAGTTTGACTTTTTTTTCTAGGATAGCTTGCTCTCGCGATCGCTGGGCGGTTCGGCTGAGGGTACTATTGAGGAAGGTAGCGGGAATGCCGCCCGTACGCAGGGATTCTACTTGGTCTTGCATGAGGGCGATGAGGGGGGAGACGACGACGGTCAATCCCGATTTCAGCAATGCTGGTAGCTGGAAGCACAAGGATTTTCCCCCGCCGGTGGGCATGATAACCACCACATCTTGGTTGGCGAGGGCGTTTTCTACGATTGGCCGTTGCAGGGGTCGAAAGCGATCGTATCCAAAGTACCGTTTGAGGGCTTTTTCCAGAGCGTATCCGGTGGCTGGCAAGGCGCTTCTCCCAGAACGTTACCTAGATATTGTACAGGGATTTTTGGGGAGAACCAAATTTTATT
>CAYZHY010000134.1:0-9480 GCA_964477525.1 uncultured Geitlerinema sp.
CCATTGACAAGGGCCGTCTTTTCAATGGAAGCCAACCAAAAATGCCAGCATGTATGGGATTTAGATTTGGGTAGTAGGGCCGTCATTAAGCATGGGTTTCTAACTATTTCTTAGTTGCGGAAAACAACAAAGTCCCGATGTTTTCAAGTTTCAAGATTTTTCATCGCGAACGTTCAGGGGATTTTATAGGTACTTCATAAAAGTTAAAATTTATTTTTACTTCTTTATTCCCGGTAAAAATTTTCTACTATGGAAACGGATCTGAAAGTAGTGAAGTTTGCGGGTTAGATAATATGATAAGCAACTGCTCCGATCGGGGAAATCTTGGAGTTTTCAATCAAATTGCCTACGGTTTAGGAGATTTTGGTCCGTCGCTGGCAGGAAACGCCGTTTTGGTCTTCTTTCTGTTCTTTATGACCACGGTAGCTGGATTGCCAGCCGACTTAGCCGGCTTGATTATGTTTGTGGCCCATTCCTGGAGTGCCGTCAGTACGTTGATTGTGGGTCAGTTCAGCGATCGCTTGCAAACTCGTTGGGGGAGACGGCACATTTGGATGATTCTCAGTGCGCCCATCATGGCTGTTAGCTTTGTTCTAATGTGGTGGGTTCCTCCAACATCAGAATGGTTCCGTTTCGTCTATTACTTAGCCCTCGTGCTCATCTTTGAAACCGCTGCTAACATTTACCTCATTCCCTACGGGGCATTGCTAACCGACCAAAGCGACGACCCGCAATACCACATACGACTCAACGGACTTCGTTTTGGCTTTTCCCTCGCTGGATGCATGGGGGCTCTGGTTGCCATGCGCGCGATCGCGCAGTGGGAGTATAGACCCACACAACAACTTTGGGATTTAGGCTTGGTCGGCGCTTTCCTCACAGTCGCCTCTATTGCTTTTTGCTGCTGGGGAACCCAAGAACGCGAATGCACCCAGCCAGCCAATGACAATTCCCGCTGGCAAGAATTTAAATCCCTGTTTCAAAATCGACCCCTCCTATTTTTGGTCGGGATTCACGCTTTGGCCTGGTTGGCGGTACAAATTACACCTGCTATTGTGCCTTATTTCGTCAATCACTACATGGACCTCAGTTCCACTCAAACTACCCAAGTGATTCTGGTTATTCAAGGCATGGCTTTGATGGGAATGTTCGTTTGGGAACCGTTGAGCCGTCGCTTGGGCAAACGAGTGGTTCACTGGCTGGGAAGCAGTATTTGGATAGTCGCCATGTTGAACTGGTTGTGGCTGGAACCAGGACAACTCGATCGCATGTATATCCTCGCTGCTACGGCTGGCATGGGTATGGCATCTTCCTACCTGGTTCCCCCATCCATGCTGCCGGAAGTGGCGGATTGGGATGAGTTGCATACTGGCAAGCGACGGGAAGGTTTGTTCTGGAGTCTGCTGCTTTTCTTACAAAAGTTGATTCTGGCCATGGGATTGTTTCTGGTAGGACAGTTGCTCAATCGTTTTGGTTTCGCCGAATCCGTACCGGGTCCTGTAGAAGTTATCCAACCCGAATCGGCTTTGATGGCCATTCGTTATATCGTTGTCTTTGTACCTGTCTTAGCGTTAGCGGGAAGCTTGATCCTGACATTGATTTATCCACTCGATCGCACTACCTATCAAAATACTCTCTTTGAGCTTGAAAAGAGACGTTTGGCGAATTCTTCAATATCCGCTAATTAGCCTTCCGAATAGCGATCGCTACAAGTAGCGATCGCTGTTTTTTTCTTCGAAAGCAGATTGGTAGCGTTTTTTTATGTTTAAATCAATACGAATTTTCCATTTTGCTGCCTTGGTAGCAGTAGCATCTCCTCTGTTGGTTGCTTGTGGTGGCAAACAGTTGGCAACTTGTCGGTTTGAAGAAATTGAAGGTTCCGAAGTAGAATTCGATCCCGGTGATATAGACGTGGAAGGCGGCGAAGTGGAAATGATTTGCTCTCAAAAAACCATTGATGTTACTTGGTCGCAGTTTCGTCGTCGTTTAAATATCGATCCTGGCAATTATAAAAATCGTTTGTCTCGCTTTCAACGAGAAGTCGATTGCGTCAAAGAACAAGGCAACAAAAAGCAAGTTTTGTGCAAACGCAACAACCAAGGGAAATACAAATCTTTGAATTTTCGTTACGATGATTGATTGTTAAAAATTTATACAAATATTTTTTAGGAACTTTACGATGGTTGCACTTATTTTGTAGTTACTTTAAAAAGAAAAGCGTCGATTTTTAACGATTTTTTGTTTAAAAACTTGAAAAAATCCCTATAAAAATAAAAAAATAAACAGCAAATAAAAAACGTTTTTTATTTACAACAATACGAAAAACATGTAAAATTTATCAAAATATTTCCATATCCCTATCCCTGGCTATAAAAACAACCAATAAAAAATGACAATATTCGATTGGTCGATCTGCCTAGCTTATATAGGATTATCTTTACTGCTGGGCTTTTTGGTTTCCCGTCGCGGTGGCAAAAGTCTGGAAGAATTTTTTGTTTCCGGGCGATCGCTTCGGTGGTGGCTAGCAGGAACCAGCATGGCAGCTACCACTTTTTCCATCGATACGCCCTTGTATATTGCCGGTGTCGTTGGCGATCGCGGTATTGCCGGCAACTGGGAATGGTGGAACTTCGCCATCGCTCATATTATCATGATTTATATCTTTGCCCGATTGTGGCGGCGATCGCAAGTAGTCACCGATGCGGAACTGACGGAACTTCGCTACGGCGGTCGCGGGGCAGCTTGGCTGCGAGGGGTCAAAGCCTTTCTATTCGCCGTTCCCATCAACTGCATCGGCATCGGTTACGCCATGCTAGCCATGGTTAAAGTGGTGGATGCCTTGGAAATCTGGTCGAGTTTGGGCATCGAACCCGGGCAACAGGTCAAATTATTTAGTACCATTGGTGTGAGCCTGTTGGTTTTGCTCTACACCAGCTTTGCCGGCTTGTGGGGCGTGGTCGTTACCGATTTTTTCCAATTTTTCCTAGGATTGTTGGGGGCCATCGTCGTAGCCGTGGTATCGGTTAACTCGGTGGGAGGAATGGAAACCTTAATTACCAAAGTTCAAGCCAATACCCAAGCCGATACGCTATCGTTTTTTCCTCTATCCCTGACCACTTCCGGCATTCGCTGGCAGGAAACCGCAGGCATTACCGCCAGCAGCTTTTTTGCCTATACCTTCGTACAGTGGTGGTCGTTCCGTCGCAGCGATGGAGGCGGCGAATTTATCCAACGGCTGATTTCCACCAAGGATGAGGTAGAGTCCGAGAAGGCAGCTTGGTTTTTTAATATTTTGCACTATATCGTGCGCACCTGGCCTTGGATTGTGGTCGCTTTAGCCGCGATCGCAGTTTTTCCCGAACTCAGCGACCGAGAACTGGGCTACCCCAAACTAATGCTGGAATTTTTGCCCCCCGGCTTGTTGGGATTGGTGGCGGCTTCCCTGTTGGCAGCGTTTATGAGTACGGTGTCTACCTCCATTAATTGGGGGGCTTCCTATTTAACCAACGATATCTACCTGCGTTTTCTCAATCCCAATGCCAGCCAGTCGCAGTTGGTGGCGGCAGGTCGTTTGGCATCGGTTTTGGTAACGGTTTTGGGGGCCATGGCGGCGTTTTTCTCGGAAAGCGTGGCGATGGTGTTTCAGTTGGTGATTGCCATTGGTACCGGTCCGGGATTGGTGTTAATTTTACGTTGGTTCTGGTGGCGTATCAATGCTATGGCAGAACTGACTTCCATGCTGGCAGGATTTGTGGTGGGATTTTCCACCAGCGTGGTTCCCATTTTGCAAATTGATGATTTTGGCTGGCGGTTGATGGTGACTTCAGCGATTACCGCAGCGATTTGGATTCCGGCGATGTTGCTGACCCCTCCCGAAGATGCCGAGACGCTGAATAATTTCTATGCCAGGGTTCGACCTCCCGGTTTTTGGCGGCAGCAGGAACAAGCAACAGGCATTGAAAGTGAAGGCAATTTTTTACGCAATGTTAAACAGGTCATAGCAGCTTTGTTTCTGCTATTTGGTGTCATGTTTGGCATTGGTGGCTTTTTGCTGTTGCAACCCTTTGCCGGGTGGATGTTTACCATTATTGCCGGAGTGGGTTGGATGTGGTTGCGGCGGTTGCGAAAATCCCGGGTTTTGCCTACTCCCAGACCGGGATTGTCGGATGAGGATGTTTCCGATTCCGGAAAATGGTAAAATATAGGAAAATGTAACAAAAGTTTAAACGATGAAGGCTTTTTTCCGGCAAGTTGTTGCTCCCATTTTGATTGTTTTGGTATTTCTGGTGGCTTTAGCTGCTACCAGTGCCCGTATCTTTTTACCCAATGATATGGTTACGCCAGCCCCTGGGGGGATGGTTCCTTCTATCTCTTTGATGGTTGCCCATACGCCACCCTATTCGATCTCTAGTGCTGGCTAGCTATTAAGAATATTCTCAATTTAAGTATGAAGTTTTCTATGGAAATATGACACCAGGGTATCGCATCGACAGCGGTTCTCCTTTAGAACGCCCGTTGCTGTTGAAGTTGATGCAGCAATGCTATCAAGAATTGTATCCACAGCCGGATGTTTCCCACCTCGAAAATACGGTGAATCGGTATCTGTCGGTGTTTACGCCTTTGTGGTTTGCTAGGCTGGCGGATGCGGATGAGTCTTCTCAGCAATCGCCGGTTGGTTGTCTTTGGATGGGCAATGCTACCGACCAAATTGCTGGCAGACCGACCGCTTATATATTTTTGCTTTACGTTCTCCCCCAGTACCGCCGTCAGGGCATTGGTACGGCTTTGCTACGGAAGGCGGAAACTTGGGCGAAAACGCGCGGCGATCGCCAAATTGGTTTGCAAGTCTTTCTCGATAACGAGCATGCTCTCCATTTATATAAAAAATTGGGCTATCATACCCAATCTCTCTGGATGGTGAAAAATTTAGAAGAAAATAGTTGATTTTTTTGGGTGGGAATGCTATAATCTTCTTAGAAAGTAAAGATAAATAATGGAAATATAGGCAGTTAGCAACAAGCACGTCTATCCCATTATCTAGAAGTATACGTCAAAAAACCGAGGAAGTCAACCCCTCGGGAAAAAATTTTTTAACTGGTAGGAAATTCCCTAGCGATCGCTAGCTTCCCCAAGCATACAATAGTAGGTAAAGAAAAATAGGGGAAAAAGCGATCGCTAGCAGACCAACTTAAACAGCAGCCTCCTGTTGGAAAGCCGAAGCCTTTTGCTTCATCATTTGGAAAATATTGTAGAACCCATTCGCCCGGGAAGGCGTTAAACTAACATTGAGTCCAGTCTCTTGAATAAAGTCGGGAGAAATCTGGGAAATCTCCTCTGGTGTCAAACCATTGAGACCTTCAATCAAAAGAGACACCAAACCTTTAACCAACTGTGCATCGGAATCGCCGCGATACCAGACCTTGCCATCGCGACACTCAGCCACCACATAGACCTGAGACACGCAACCAGGAACTTTATTTTCGTCTACCTTATGTTCTTCTGGAAGTGCCTCCAGCCGCTTGGCAAAATGAAGAAGCTGTTCGTATTTCCGCTTGGGGTCAGAGACACGTTGGAACCGTTGCACCATTTTATTCAGTTTTGGAGAGGGAGTAGAAACCATAAATTGCCAAAATATAGGAATAATAATTTACCACGCACCTACAGTATAAAAAAAAATAGACACTCGGCAAAGGTAGGGATTAGCGAATAGGGGAACCATTTTTTACCGGCAAATGGGGTTGTAAGAGAATGGTTTCCTTGCCATCGCAAGCCGCCAACACCAGAACCTCCGAAGAAACACCAGCAACTTGCTTGGGGGAAAGATTGGCAACCACCACCACCTGTTTGCCCAGCAACTCTTCTTCTGTATAATTGTGGGTTAGTTGGGCAGAACTGGTTTTCATCCCCAAATCTCCCACATCGATTGTCAGAATGTAGGCAGGTTGT
Source organism: uncultured Geitlerinema sp. (assembly GCA_964477525.1). Taxonomy (GTDB): domain Bacteria; phylum Cyanobacteriota; class Cyanobacteriia; order Cyanobacteriales; family PCC-9228; genus PCC-9228. Next base: position 5,947 of record CAYZHY010000134.1, read on the forward strand.
TTGGCCTTGGGATTGGGTTCTACCTCCACAATCCTGCCAACACGCATATCCACCTGCATAAAATCCTGTAGGTCAATTTCTGGATTGGCTTGGGAAGGGATTTCTGCCATAAAAAATTTATCTCCCATCGGATCTTGGATATTTGCCGTTACCATAATACCGATTGCTTGTATGGGTATTGACCCCACAAACAAAATCTTTCCCATCGTTGACAGAGAAATTATAAAAAATTACCAGCTATGTCATCTGCCGACTGGATTGCCACAGCCGAGGAATATCTCCAACAAGGAAAACACCAGCAAGCCGCCACCACTTGCCAAACCATTCTCCAGCAACAACCAAACAACGCCACCGCCTACAAACTCCTAGGCAATATCTACCAGCAACAGGGAGATAATACCGCCGCCAAACAAGCCTACGAAACCGCCATTTCCCTATCGCCAGATTTCGCCGAAGCCTACGCCAACCTCGGCAACATTTACCTACAACAAAAACAGTGGCAAGCCGCCATCGAAAACTATCAAACCGCCATTCGCCTCAATCCCAACTTAGCCGGCGTCTATCGCAACCTAGCCAAACTGTGGCAAGCCAAAGGCGACCAAAACCAAGCCACCGACTGCTGGCAAACTGCCTACGAATTGGAACTTGATAAACTCCCTGCCGAGGGATATTTCGCCGTCGGCAATCGCTATTTCCAGCAACAAAAACTAGAAGTTGCCAGAGAATGCTACCAACAGGCCATCCAAAAGCGGGATAATTACACAGCCGCCTGGCAAAATTTAGGAGAAGTATATTTTTGGCAGCAACAGTGGGAAAATGCCATTGAATGTTTTGAGAAAGTGATTCGTTACCATCCGAACATTGCTGCCGCCTATCGGGGATTGGCGAAAACCTACCAGAAGCTAAATCAACCGCAAAAATCTTCCCAAGCGTGGTTTGAAGCTTTGCAGTTGCAGCCAGAATGGGGAGAAGCCGAAGAATATCTTACCTTGGGGAATAATTTTATTGGATACCGAGACTGGGAGAAAGCCAAGCAATGCTACCAGCAAGCCATTGCTATGCAGCCAGACTACAGCCAGGCATATCACAATTTAGCGGAAATCTATAGGGCACAGCAACAGTGGCAAGCTGCCGTTGACTGCTATCGCCACGAAATCGAAATCAATGTTTCTGCAGCGGCGGCGAGTAGCTATCGAAAAATCGTAGAAGCATTGACAAATATCGAACAGTGGGAAGAAGCGATAGATTTCTGCCAGCAGGGAATTTCTCACTATCCCGAAAATTGGGAACTGTACGCTCAGTTAGGCAATATCGAACTACAATGGCAACAATGGGAGGAAGCTAGGGAAGCTTACCAACAAGCCATTGCCTGCCAGCCAAGTTCTGAAAATGCTTGGTGGTTGTATTCGCAACTTGGCTATATTTACCAACAATTGGATAATTTACCGGCAGCAGTTACAGCGTATCAAAAAGCCGTTCAATTGCAAGCGCGTGGTTGGCCATCTTCTGGCATGGTCAAACAATTGGCAAGTGAATGGCAGAGGCAAAGCCATTCTACCGATAGCGAAGTGGCAACCATTGCTACCATACACCACCTTCCCACTTCTGGGGGAACAGTGATTTGTAAATGTTTGGCAAGCCAACCCCATGTGGTTTTGTTAAGCGAACTACATCCTTTACGCCAAACTCCCAATTTCAATGCTTTTGACCCCATACCGCAATTTTTCAATAATTATCCTGAGATTGCCGATTATTCTATTTCTTCTCGTCAAGGGGTATTTTTAGATAGAGTGGATTGGATTTATCAGAAAGCAGCCAAAGCTGGGAAACAACTAATTCTGAGAGACCATGTATTTACGGATTTTCTTCCTAAATATTCGCCGTACAAAACCTCGACATTGGTAAATTTGTTAAAGCAAGAGTATATTGTACGTCCGGTGGTTACTTTACGCAATCCCATCGATGCGTTTTTATCCAGTAAAATGCGAGGGTGGCATCAGGGATTAACGTTTGATGAATATTGCGATCGCGTATTATCTTTTATCAATACCTACGCTGGCGTTCCCATCTTTCATTATGAAGATTTTACCATCAATCCCCAATCGGTTATCCAGCAAATTTGTGCGTATTTATCTTTAGACTATAGAAGTGACTTCCTAGAAAACTTCCATAACATTCAATTAACTGGCAATAGCGGTCGAAAATCCCAAGAAAAATCCATTGTACCGCAGCAAACCAGAGAATTTGATAGCGAATTTCGCCAAGAAGTTCTCCATTCCCCTACTTACCAAAAACTTTGCCAGCGATTTGGATACGAAAGCGACCCAGCCAAACATGCCATCAAACAATCCCACATCGTCGCCGAATTTTTCGGAGAAAAACCAGCAACCAGCGACTTTTTAACCTGGTGTCAGCAAGTCAGCCAAACATAATCCCAACCATCCATTTATATTAAGAAGAATTCAAATAGAACGATTGACCCAAGAAAACAAGACCATGCCATCGACCATCGACTGGGAAAAAATTGAAGAATATTTGCAAAGCGGTCAACTGCAAACCGCAGAAACCCTATGCCAAACCATTCTCCAGCAACAACCAGACAACGCCACCGCCTACAAACTCCTAGGCAATATCTACCAGCAACAGGGAGATAATACCGCCGCCAAACAAGCCTACGAAACCGCCATTTCCCTATCGCCAGATTTCGCCGAAGCCTACGCCAACCTCGGCAACATTTACCTACAACAAAAACAGTGGCAAGCCGCCATCGAAAACTATCAAACCGCCATTCGCCTCAATCCCAACTTAGCCGGCGTCTATCGCAACCTAGCCAAACTGTGGCAAGCCAAAGGCGACCAAAACCAAGCCACCGACTGCTGGCAAACTGCCTACGAATTGGAACTTGATAAACTCCCTGCCGAGGGATATTTCGCCGTCGGCAATCGCTATTTCCAGCAACAAAAACTAGAAGTTGCCAGAGAATGCTACCAACAGGCCATCCAAAAGCGGGATAATTACACAGCCGCCTGGCAAAATTTAGGAGAAGTATATTTTTGGCAGCAACAGTGGGAAAATGCCATTGAATGTTTTGAGAAAGTGATTCGTTACCATCCGAACATTGCTGCCGCCTATCGGGGATTGGCGAAAACCTACCAGAAGCTAAATCAACCGCAAAAATCTTCCCAAGCGTGGTTTGAAGCTTTGCAGTTGCAGCCAGAATGGGGAGAAGCCGAAGAATATCTTACCTTGGGGAATAATTTTATTGGATACCGAGACTGGGAGAAAGCCAAGCAATGCTACCAGCAAGCCATTGCTATGCAGCCAGACTACAGCCAGGCATATCACAATTTAGCGGAAATCTATAGGGCACAGCAACAGTGGCAAGCTGCCGTTGACTGCTATCGCCACGAAATCGAAATCAATCCCCAAACAGCAGCGAGTAGCTATCAGAAACTTATCCAAGTATTGGTCAAAACCAGACAGTGGGAAGAAGCAATAGATTTCTGCCAGCAAGCCACGCAACATTTTCCCGAA
>CAYZHY010000135.1:0-9475 GCA_964477525.1 uncultured Geitlerinema sp.
GAAAGTAGAGGTCGAGGGCTTCTTTCCAGGGGCTATCGTATTCGTTGGTTTGATGCTCGTTGCTGGCGTTTTCAGACATGGGAATTGAGTTCTCCAATTTTTTGGAAATTATAGAACTATTCGCTTTCCGATTGACTGGAATCCTTCTTTTTGCTTGTAACTAAATCGATTAAAGTACGAATGAATTCTTCTTGCTGCATGGGTAGAATATCTTTACCGTGCAAAACTTCTTGAGTTAAAATAAATCCCATTAGAGAACCAACAAAAATCCGTACGGTAGCTTCGGAGCTTTCTAGTTCTAGTTCTGGATGCGCGTCTAGATAGCGCGTTAAAATATGAATAACTTTCTGAGGCAGTGCTTGTACGAATAGTTGCGCTAGTTCGGGAAATCTCCCCGATTCGCCAATAATGAGGCGGAGAAAAGCGATATATTCTTGGTCTACCATGATGGTGGCAAGGAGTTTCTCGGCGATTTGGCGCAAAACGATGGCTGGATCTCCGGAAAGGGATACGGAACCGAAAACGATTTGAAATCTTTCTCCGGTTACTTGTTCGATGAGACTGACAAACAAGCCTTTTTTGTCTTGAAAGTGACTGTAGATGGTATTTTTGGAAACACCGGCGGCGGCGGCTACGCGATCCATGCTGGTTCCTTCATAACCGTTTTCTAGGAAGATTTGAATGGCACCTTGCAGGATTTGCTGGCGTTTGGAGGTGGGGGTTGAGTTGACCATGGGTTTCACCTGAAAACGACGTTAAGGTTAAATTTTCGTAAAAGATTTGCGCTGGGTCAAGACTATACGGTATAGTATAATTATAGGGTAAATAGGACTATACGGTATAGTTCAACCTTTACTTTATCGGGTCGCTATACGGTATGGTTTGCTCCCTACTTTTTTCTTAGTGTAGAATGGGATAAATCGGTTATGGTTCAGCAAACTTCTTCTGTATCCCATCCTGGCATTGCTGCCAAACCCCCACAGCGATCGCGCAAGTTGTTATTTTTAATTCCCCTAGCTGCTATAGTGGTAGCAAGTGGGATTGGTATTCGGTATTTTTTATCACAACCGAAAGATAGCGCCATCGAACTCAGCGGTCGAATCGAAGGCTACGAAAACGATATTGGTGCGAAAGTAGCGGGTCGCGTGGAAAAAATTACCGTTCGCGAAGGAGACCGGGTTCGGGAAAATCAAGTCATTGCCAAATTAGATGACGACGAACTGCAAGCGCAACTGCGGGGGGCAGAAGCCAAACTACAAAGTGCCCGGCAGGAAGCCAACCAAGCGCGGTTGCAAATCGATGCAGTTCGAAGCCAAATGCGGGAGGTGCGTCTCAGCCGCCAGCAAGCAGAACAGCAGTCGCAAGGTCGCATTGAAGAAGCCCAAGCCAATTTATCATCAGCTTTAGCCAAATTAGAGGAAGCTAAAGCCCAAAAACAGGAAACCCAGGCACAACTGCGGCTTGCCAAAGTCGATCGCGATCGCTATAAAAATCTGGTAGAACAAGGCGTGGTTCCCCAACAGCAGTTCGACCAATCCCAAACCGAAGTAGAAACCACCGAAGCTGCCTTGCAAGCGCGTCAGGCTGCCGTAAACGCTGCCCAGCGTCAGGTAAACGTCGCTCGCGGTTCCCTACGACAAGCTCAAACCACCAGTTTTAACCCAGAAATTCGTACAGCTAAATTAGAAGGATTGCAAAAACAACTGGAACAGGCGCGCTCTCAACTCAGTGCTGCCCAATCGAATATCGCCAGCGCCCAAGCCACCAAAGAAGAAGTTAAGGCGCGATTGGATGATTTGGATATCATCAGCCCTATTGATGGGGTGGTACTCGATCGCATTGCCGAACCTGGAGAAGTGCTGGCTGCTGGTAAAATTATTATGACCGTGCTTGACTTAGATGACGTTTACTTGCGTGGGTATATCCGGGAAGGCCTCATTGGCAAAGTTCGCGTGGGGCAGCCTGCCAAGGTCTATCTCGATTCCAACCCAGACCAACCGATAAATGCTACCGTCAGTGCCATTGACAGCGAGGCTTCCTTCACGCCGGAAAATATCTATTTCAAACGCGATCGCGTCACGCAAGTATTTGGTGTTAAACTAGCCCTTGACAATCCCCAAGGATTTGCCAAACCCGGGATGCCTGCTGACGCGGAAATTATCGTCGAACCGGAACAAGAATAATGGAGATTCATGGTACATACCGACACCCAGACCCTCACCAACGAACCAGCAACCGGCGACCCAGCGATTCGCGTGCAGGGATTGCACAAGCATTATGGCAAAGTTGCCGCCGTGCGCGGTATTGATTTTACCGTAGGCAAAGGAGAAATTTTTGGACTGATTGGACCCGATGGGGCTGGCAAAACCAGCACGTTCCAAATTTTAGCTGGTGTTATGGAAGCCACCGCCGGGGTTGTGGAAGTTCTGGGAACCACTCCCCACGCCGCTAGGTTGCAAACCGGTTACGTAACTCAGAAATTTTCTCTCTATCAAGATTTAAGCATCGAAGAAAATTTACGCTACAACGCCCGCTTGCGACGGGTTTCCGATGCCGAATTTGCCCGTCAAGCCCCGAGATTGCTAGAGTCAGTAGGATTGCAACCGTTTGCCCATCGCCTTGCCGGTCAGCTTTCCGGAGGCATGAAGCAAAAACTGGCTTTGTGCTGTGCCACCATTTCCCAGCCGCAGGTCTTGTTGCTAGACGAACCCACCACAGGCGTCGATCCAGTTTCCCGTCGGGAATTTTGGGATTTGCTGGCATCGGTAGCCGCCACGGGGGTTGCCATTGTCGCCGCTACGCCCTACTTGGATGAGGCGGAACGCTGCCATCGGATGGCGTTGATTTACGAAGGCAAGATTCAACAAATGGGAACCTTGCGCCAGTTGCGCGATAGTTTGGGATGGGTGCGTTTGGAAGTGCGGTGCGAAGATGTGCCTAAGGCAGAAACGGTTTTGCGCGATGCTATATCTGAGAAAAAGACCCAGTATTTGGCAGATGTCCAATCGTTTGGCGATCGCTTGGATATTTTAACACCAGATAGTGAGGTGGGAGAACGAGAAGTCAAGAATTATTTGCAAAACCATCAAATTTCCATAGAATCCACCAATACCAACGAACCCACCCTAGAAAATGTGTTCGTTACTAACCTGCGTGCTTCCCAATCCGATCCGCCGTTTATTCCCTTTCCCCGCCATCGCGGCGGTCAGCATCGTCAAGAAAACCACAATCCATCCGTTGCCATTGGTGCCTACAATCTCAACAAGACATTTGGCGACTTTCAAGCGGTGAAAGATATCGATTTGGAAGTTAGCTATGGCGAGATTTATGGCTTGTTAGGTGCCAACGGTGCTGGCAAAACCACAACCATGAAAATGCTGTGCGGCTTGCTAGGTGCTACCAGCGGGAAAATGCAGCTTGCCGGGAAAACCCAAAATCTGCACAGTAGCGAAGTGCGATCGCGAATTGGCTATATGAGTCAGAAATTCACCCTCTACGACGACCTGACAATTATACAAAATTTGCAATTCTACTGCGGCGTTTACGGCGTTCCGCGAAAATTGCGCAAAGAAAAGATTGAATGGGTGTTGGAAACTTGCGGCTTGCAAGGTCGCGAACATACATTAACCGCCAGCCTTCCCGGTGGTTGGAAACAACGGGTTGCCTTTGGGGCTTCTGTCATGCACGAACCGCAAATTCTATTTCTCGACGAACCCACCTCCGGTGTCGATCCGTTGGCAAGGCGGCAATTTTGGCGCTTAATTCGCGATTTTGCCCGTCAAGGCACTGCCATTTTGGTGACGACGCATTATTTGGAGGAGGCAGAAAACTGCAATCGCATGGGATTTATGGTGGCTGGTGAGGTGGTGGCACAAGGATCGCCAACCCAAATTAAAGGCGAACAACCAGGGAAGTTACTAGAACTAACTACAGATAACGTGCAAGCAGCTTCTGATTGTTTGAAAGAGGATTTTGCTGGTTGGCGGGTGGCCATTTTTGGCGATCGCTTGCATTTGGTACTTGACAATCCTGACGAAGAATTTCCCAAAGTAGAGAAAAATCTACAGAACAGCAATATTCAAATTTACCACCATCGCCCCATTCCTTTTTCTTTGGAAGATGCTTTCATTGGTATTGTGCAGAGAGCAAGTCAGTAGAGATGGTTTTTAAAAACCTAAAATAGCGATTGTTAACCATATAATGATGGATAATTTGCCATGTTTCGTCGGATTCTTGCCCAATGCCAAAAAGAACTTGCCCAATTTCGCCGCGATCGCTTGACGGTAGCTTTGGCTTTTTTGTTGCCTTTGGGAATGATGCTCATTTACGGATTTGCCATCCGTTTGGAAGCGCAAAACTTACCCATATCGGTTCAAGACTTCGACCGCAGCCCCCTGTCGCGCACGTATATTGCCCGTTTGTTTGCTACCAACCAATTTATCCCCGTGCGTAGCGGCGAATCTTCCACCGAATCCCTTGACCGAGGAAAAGCGATCGCATCTGTTGTCATTCCTCCTGATTTTTCCCGCAAGATTAAAGCCGACAAAAACGTAGACGTGCAAGTCTTGGTTGACGGCAGCGATGTCAACAATGCCCGCGTCGTGCAAAATAGCATTCGTGCCACCACCAATTTTTTCATTCAAACCAATCAATTGCAACCGCCAGCGGAACGCAGCGTCGATGCCGAAGTGCGTTTGTGGTTCAACCCCGGTTTGCGGGAAGCTTTGTATATCGTGCCGGGGGCATTTGCCGTGGTTTTGTGGGTGTTTCCTTCCATGTTAAGCGCGATCGCAGTGGTACGGGAAAAAGAACAGGGAACCATTTTGCAGGTATACTCTTCCGATGTAACCTCATTTGAGTGGCTTTTAGGTAAAGTTATGGCTTATGTTGTGGTAGCTGCCGGAGAAGCTGCTTTGGTTATGGGGATAGCGATTCTCTTATTTCGCATGGAATTTGCCACCAACCCCTTGCCATTGCTGGTGGGAACGTTGGTCTATTTACTATCTAGCGTTTCCTTTGGCACCTTTATTGGCGTGCGTTCTAGCAATCAAAATGCCGCCGTTCAAGGAACAGCCATTGCTGGATTTTTATCCTCGTTCTTGCTATCAGGTTTTATCTACCGTATTGACAATATTCCCTTTCCCCTTTCTCTAATTTGTAATATTATTCCTGCTCGCTACTATATTTTAATTACCCGGGATGCTTTTGTACGGGGAACTGGATGGCTTGGTATTTGGTACGCACCGATAATTATTTTAGCGATTGGCTGTCTCTTATTTTTAATATCGACCAAAATCATGTCCAGAATGCAGTTAAAAGAATAGAAAAAAATAAATTAAAACGGGAGAACCTTATGAGCTGGATTCGTCGTTTTTTGGAAAGCCGTTTTTGGGCGCTCGCCGTCAAAGAAATACAGCAAATCTTCAAAAACAAACAGTTCATTTTTTTGTTGCTGTTTCCACCGACCATTCAACTATTAATTTTAGGATTTGCTCTCGACCCAAGCGTTAGCCATTTGAGTTTGGGCGTTTTGGATTATTCCCGCACCCAGGAAAGCCGCGAGTTGGTATCTGCTCTGACAGAGAACGATATTTTTTGGGTAAAAACCGTTCCCCATCACAAAGAAGAGTTGGTCAAAGACGTTCGCACTGGTAAAATAACCACGGGATTAATTATTCCGCCAGAATTTCGTCAGGATATTGCTGATGGCAAAACGGCAAAAGTGCAAGTTTTTATCGATGGGGTGAATGCCAATACCGCTGGCATTGCTAGTGGCTACATGCAACAAATTGTTCGCGAATACAGTCGCAATTTAAACGTACCGCCCCCCGACCCGTTGGTCAATACCCAAGTTCGCTTTTTATACAATCCTGGTTTAATGAGTACTTGGTTTTTTGTGCCTGGGGTAATGGGATTGGTGCTAACGCTAACCGGTTCTTTAGTTTCTTCTGTTACCCTAATTCGCGAGAAAGATGTGGGCACTTTGGAACAATTGTTGATGACGCCAGCAGCGGCGTGGGAAATTTTAGCGGCAAAAATTGCGCCTTTGTTTGTTTTGTTAATGGGGGATGTATTTTTAGCGGCAGGGATTGGATTGGTGGTGTTTCATTTACCATTTCGTGGAAATTTTGCTTGGTTGTTGTTATTTTCTGGGTTGTATGTAGTGGTGGTAATTGGTTTGGGAATGTTGCTGGCGACGCTATCGAAAACCCAACAGCAAGTGGTGCTAACCTCGTTCTTTTTCAACGTGCCGATTATTCAGCTATCGGGGGCAGTAGCACCGATTGAAAGTATGCCTTTATTTTTTCGAGTCGTATCCTTTGCTGACCCATTACGCCATTACGTTGCGATCGCGCGTAACTTAATTCTCAAAGGAACAGGTATTGAACCCATTTTACCCAATGCTGCAGCTTTGGTATTTTTTGCTATTATCTTGTTAGGTGTTAGTATCAATCGCTTCCGGGCACAGTTGAGTTAGATTGATGGTTAAAAATTGGGAAGTTGAAAATTGGGAATTGTACCTTTCTATAGCATTTTACAGTCTATCGAGGCACAATAAGCTTGCTCTACCTGAGGCTTTGAACCGTATCGAGTGTACTTCACAAGTTTGAAAAATGCTATATCTCCCCCTCTTCCCCCTCCTCAACCATTCCCCACTAGATTTACCGCCTGGGAAATGCCAAAATAGTCTAAAATATCCAGTTGATTCCTATCCGTACCGGTTTTGCTAGTTTTGCTATGACCTTAACCCTGTATAACAGTTTCAGTCGCCGCCAAGAACCCTTTATCCCCCTAAACCCGCCGCATGTAGGCATTTACTGCTGTGGCGTTACCGTGTACGATTATTGCCATTTGGGTCACGCCCGTTCCTACATCGTGTGGGATATTTTGCGTCGGTATTTGGAATGGCGTGGCTACCAGGTGCGTTACGTACAAAATTTTACCGATATTGACGATAAAATCCTTAACCGCGCCAAAGAAGAAGGCACTTCCATGGATGACGTGGCGCGACGGTTTACCGATGCCTATTTTGAAGATATGGATCGCCTCAACGTGCGAAGTGCCGATATTTATCCCCGCGCCACCCATACCCTCAATGGCATTCAACGGTTGATTGAAGAGTTGGAAGCGAAAGGATATGCCTACAAAAGCGGCGGCGATGTATACTATGAAGTACGCCGTTTTCCCGAATACGGTCAGCTTTCGGGGCGCAATTTAGAGGATTTGCAAGCAGGTGCCAGCGGTCGAGTGGCAGAAGGGGAACAAGAGGCACCCAAACGCGATCCTTTTGATTTTGCATTGTGGAAACGGGCAAAACCGGAAGAACCAGCTTGGGAGTCTCCCTGGGGTAAAGGTCGCCCGGGATGGCATATTGAATGTTCGGCGATGGTACGGGAAAATTTAGGAAAAACGGCGGATATTCACTGCGGCGGTGGCGATTTAATGTTTCCCCACCACGAAAATGAAATTGCCCAGTCGGTGGCGGCGAATGGCAAACCGTTGGCGAAGTATTGGCTGCACAACGGCATGGTGACGGTAAATGGGGAAAAGATGTCGAAATCGTTGGGCAATTTTACTACCATTCGCGATTTGCTGGGGCAGGGAATCGACCCCATGGCAGTGCGGTTGTTCGTGATGCAGGCACACTATCGCAAACCTTTGGATTTTAACGACGAAGCGATCGCTTCGGCAACCAACGGTTGGAAACGCTTGCAAGAGGCTTTGCTATTTGGCAGCCAGTATGGAGAAAAATTGGGATGGCAGCAAACCAGTGCCACAGATAGTCAAAATTTGGATAAAGATGCGGTGGAACGGTTCAACCAGGCGATGGATGACGACTTGAACACACCATCGGCTTTGGCAGTGGTGTTCGAACTGGTTAAAATTGTACGTCGCGATCGCAATTTATTAACTCACGAAGGCAAAACCGAAACCCCAAGCGATCGCCTGCAGCAAATCTGGCATACCTTAGTAAATTTAGCACAAGTTTTGGGACTGGAAGCATCCACCCCCGCAAAAACCGACTCCCAAACAGATACCCTCAGCGACGAAGAAGTCGAAAACCTCATCCAACAACGCACCGCCGCCCGCAAAGCCAAAAACTTCGCCGAAGCCGACCGTTTGCGCGACCAATTGCAAGCTGCCGGCATCACCCTCATCGACAAACCAGGCGGCATCACCCAATGGCATAGAAATTAATTCCTAATAACGCATAAATTCATCTCCCTCTTCCCCCTCTTCCCACTCTTCCCCCTTTTCCCACTCTTCCCCCTCTTCCCTCCTTCCCTGTAGCATAGAGAGAACACCCACCATTCTATCTCGAAGTAGGAATTTTCTATGTCCCAGCGTATCAGTATTTCCCTATCCAATATTGCCATTATTCTCGGCTTGGTCTTGTCGCTGGTTCTGGTGTGGCAAATCCGCAGCCTGCTAGTGGTTTTGATGATTTCAGTGGTGCTAGCGGCTTCCATTGCCCCCTTGGTGAACTTGCTAGAAAAGTGGCGTTTTCCCCGGTGGTTGGGGGTCGTTGTTTCTTATCTTAGCATCATCGGGGTTTTAACCGGTGTCATGCTAATTATCGGACCCACGGTGTTCGAACAAATCGAACGATTGCTGCGGCAGCTACCCGTCTTCGCCGATACCATTGTCAAACGGGTAGAAACCTGGGCAATGAACCTCAACAACACCAGCGCCAAATTGGTCGCAGATTTATTCGATGCCCAAGCCCTCACTAGTTGGCTGTTTCGTTCCAGCCAGCAGTTGGTATTGCGTTCCTACGGCATCACGCGCGGTATTGTGGGGGCAGTGGTCAGTATCGTTCTGGCTTTGTTTATCTCCGGCTACATGGTTGCCGATAGCCGCACTTTGATTCGCAGTTTCGTGCAGCTTTTTCCCACTCCCTGGAACGACCGTTTGGCAGCACAAGCCTCTGTGGTCAGCCACCGCATGGGCGGATATATTCGCGGTCGATTGCTGGTTTCGGGGATTTTGGGATTGGCAATTACCACGGGATTGCGATTTTTGGGATTGGCAGATTTCTCCCTTGCTTTAGGCGCGATTGCAGGTGTTACCAATTTAATTCCCTTTCTCGGTCCCATCCTCGGATCGATTCCTGCATTAATTGTAGCGGTTTCTCAAGGATGGTGGACATTTTTGTGGGTATTGCTGCTGTTTGTCGTTATCCAAAATGTTGAAACCTACTTGTTAGACCCACTGCTGGTGGGAAGTTCTGTAGGAGTGCATCCTTTGTATCAGTTACTTGCCGTGTTGGGTGGCGTACAGATTTTGGGGATTATCGGTGCTTTAATTGTACCGCCTTGGTTTGCCGGCGCTGCCGCTTTGGTGGAAAATCTCTATTTACGCCCCAAACTAGCCGCAGAAGGGAAGTTACGAGGGGAGGCTTTGGCGACGATTTCGCCTACGGAAAATACGGAAGAAGGCGTGAAATATGAAGTTTGAGGGGATCTTTCTTGCC
>CAYZHY010000136.1:0-9334 GCA_964477525.1 uncultured Geitlerinema sp.
TAAGAATATCATGAATTGCCCTAGCGATCGCGCTTCCATTTTAAGAAGTTCTAGCAAAGTATTGGTAAATGTGTCCTTTTTTTTAGAAGAAAATGGATATTCTATTTGATTTTAGGCAGGGAAACAGGAAACGAAGGGAATACTTGCGTATTGTTTGACCCATTCGTTTCAAGAATATACTAACCAAGCATAACTTTTGAGAACGTCACCCCAACCAATTGCACAAGTGGTTCTATGGCAGCTTGCATGGATGTGGCATTGCGCCAGGCAATTTCACCCAAAATGAGGGCACCCACCAAAACAAACAAAATTCCCATGCTGCGTTCCAAAAGCTGCTGCGAGAGGCGACTGGCAACCATAGAACCTAGCTGCGCGCCAATCAACACCCCAGGCGCGGTAAAAATCACCAAACTCAACACCGTGTTTAACGTTTCGCCACCGGCATTGGCAAACTCTACCACGTGGCCGATGGAAGCTGTCAGCGCCGTAATCGCTACAATAAAAACGCTGGTGGCAACGGCGACTTTGCTGGGAACCCGGCAACGCTGAATCAGAAAAAAACCGTTTAACTCTCCCAATCCTGTGGAAACCATACCCAGAAACAAAGACCCAATGCCAATGAGAAAACGTCCTTCCGTACGATTGGCAACGGTGTAGCAGAAAGTTTCGCCGGTATTGGCGGTGATACAGGTTTGCGGTTCTTTGTCTTGTTGCTGGAAAATATCGCGGTCGATTTGTGCGACGGTTTCCGATTCTGACCCTTCGACGTCGCTCAGGGCAAGTTCTGGGGTTTTCAGGAAACTAGACGCGATCGCAAACAATCCTACACCCAAAATCGCTTTTAAAACATCGTCGGGAATGAATTTCGCCACCCAGGTTCCCAGCAAGGCTACTGGAATGCTAACCATTAGCAGCATTTTGCCGAGGTTGTAGTCGATTAAGCCTTTGCGAATATAGGCATACAAACCGCTAGAAAATCCGAAGACTTCGGTAATCAATCCCGTACCGATAGCCACTTCAGTTGGCAATCCCAATCCCAAGATAAACAAAGGCGTGAAAAAGGTAGCGCCTTCTACGCCGGATGCCATGGCGATGGTGGCAATGATAACGGAAATGGGAAATGTGAACCAGTATTCTAAAGTCATATCAAATCGTTTTTTGCCGACAATAGGAAACGCTATTCCCGTGAGGAGAATAGCGGTTGGAGGATAGCATTTTGGTTACGCTTGTGAAAAGTTAGTTTCCCTGACTCCCGGAGGAATCGCTGGTTTCGGTGGTGTTGCCGTGGTCGCCGCCACCGCACAGCATTTGCGCGGAAGCCGGTTCCCCAAAAGCAGCAACACTCATCACCGACAGCAAGGCACCAACAGAGAAGCTAATGGCTTTGGTTTTTGGCATAGGTACAAACTCCAGATGTTTCAAAGGGAAGAAAAGCAGCAGGTCTTGCGGGAAGACCTGGCTAGTAGCTTGAGAAGCAACGGGGAAAATATCCCAGTCTAGTTATAAGTTTCCATCCCCTTACTTAGGCACTGCCTAATGCTGGCTGAGCGTTTGTTGAGAAGGTTCTGAAAACGTTCTCAGAAATTTGTAGGTTCGGAAAAATTGAGCGATCGCTTCCTATTAACTTATTTACAATCATATCGTTTTTTACTTTTTAAGAAATATTTAAATTTAAACAAAAATCAACAAAAAATACGAATATAGTATTTTTATTTAAACAGCTTCAAATTCCACAGAAAAGCCAATCTTATTGGTGAGTTTATATTTTGTAAAAACAAACTTCAAACGCCTGCCAAACCATCAATTTCGCCATAATGAGAACCAACCCACCCGTTCTCTGAATTGACAAAAGTCAAAGACAAAAGAGAAACTAAAAACCAAAATTGAAATGTCATGAAATTTTGAAATAGCTGTAAATCCGATCGTGACTGATTTTCAACGCCGCATATTTTGCAAGCGAGAGGCATCAAAACATGCAAACGCAAACCATTCCATTAGACAGTAATATTGCCAATTTAGTACCAGAAATTCAGAAATGGCTGGAAGACGGTGAAGTGGTAATTTTGCCAACCGATACCACCTATGCCATGGTCGCTCATGCTTACAAACCCGAGGCCATCCGCAAAATTCAAACCTTAAAACAAGCCGAGATTCAACAGCCAATGGCGGTATTTACCACCAAAGACAAAGCCAGCGAACTGGGAACGGTTAGCGAATCTTGCCGGCGATTGATGGAAATTTGGCCGGAAGCCGTATCGTTTTTAATTCCCCACAACCATGAATTTCCCGATGAAGTAACGGCTGGTTCCAACTCGCTATTGATAATTTGTCCGGACCGCTTTATGGAAACCTTGGTCCAAGAACTACCGTTTCCCATTGTCGGTGTGGCTGCCGGTGTCTCCTCGTTGCTACCCGTAAGAAATGCCGAACATGCCAACCAGCATTTTCAAGGGAAAGTGCCGCTAATTGTGGATGGTGGTCAAAGTAAGTACGATATGGGAGGAACGCTAGTCGACTGTACGGTAGACGTTCCAGTTACTTTGAAATTTGGTCCCATTTCGGTGGACGAGTTGAAAAAATTTGATTCCCAAGTCCATTTGGCTTCCCATTTGATGAAATAGTTTTCTCGAACCAATCGTTCCCATTCGCCACATGGTTGCGCTAGGTTAAGACATGGACTATCGTTGCCTATTTTGTGTAGAAAACGAAGGAAGGAGAACACACCGTGTCCCATACCATCGCTACTGACATTTGCGAAGGGGTCGCCGATTGCGTAGAAGCCTGTCCTGTTGCCTGCATTCATCCCGGTCCTGGGAAAAATGCCAAAGGTACGGATTGGTATTGGATTGACTTCGACACTTGCATTGACTGCGGTATCTGCTTGCAAGTATGTCCGGTAGAAGGGGCCATCCTCCCTGACGAACGACCGGATTTGCAGAAAACCCCGCAGTAGGTTTTTTTAGAAAAATGCGATCGCCTTTTTGAATTTATTAAAATTTCTACCGGCGATCGCTCTTATTTTATTGAGACGGTTCTGATAAAGTTAGTAAAAAGGCTAAATTCGACGTTGCCTTCAGTGCGTGAGGCGCATTGGCCGGCATAAAAACAAAAACTCCCGGTTGCAGGGTAATATCGCGGCCTTCTAAAGTAAGCTGACCGTTGCCTTCAATGACAGTAATTGTAGCATTGCGGGTAGAAGTGTGTTCCTCTAGGTCGCTTCCTTCTCCCAGGCAAAATAGCGTGTGTTGGCAGTTTTGGTCTTTGACAATAACTTTGCTGAGAATGCCGCTTTCGGGATATTCGATAATCTCTTGTAGCGGCGTGTTGAAAGATTCCTTCGATGAAGTTAGTTCCGCCATGAATATCTCCAAATAAAATCAAATGATGTATGTTTGGCGCTTGATGTGAGAATGGGAAATTTACACTTGCACCAGACCATTGCAATTGGGAAAGCCCTTCCGCTAAGGTTCGGGATATTATAGGTCATCCGCACTGCAAAGATCCAAAAAAACCTCCTCAGAACTTCTTGTAGTTTTCTTCCCCCTCTTCCCCCTCTTCCCCTCCTCTATGTAAAATGTGGTTTGTACGCATCGGATTTGGTATTACTCGCTGCCGTCAATTGTAGCATTTTCGTCTTCCGCCAACCCTTGTAGCCCTTGCCAGTCTTTGATATGAATTTTGCCGCCACGCTGGTAGGTAATGATATGAGAAATGCTTTTGACCAATCGCGCGCATTCTTCGTAGGTGATGCCAATGCGACGGGCCATTTGATAGTAGGACAGTTGAATTTGCAGTTGGTCGCCGGTTTCGGTGGTTTGCGTACCGTACAAACAAGCCTCGCAAAGCAACAAACGCGCCAAACGCACGATGGCTGGTTCGGACATCAATCCGTGGACGGTATTGTGCAGTTGCTGCAAGCGTTGGTTGAGTTCTTCCAAAAGCTGCCATGCTATGTCTGGTTGGCTGCGAATGGTTGCCAATAAGGTTTCTTTGGGGATTAGTAGCAATTGCGAATCAATAGCAGCAATGGCGGTAGCCGGGGCCGTGCCATCGCCAAAAACCGCAGGGGCCGCAAATATTTCCCCACTGGAGATCGTACGCACCCAACTTTCTTTACCTTTGGGAGAAATTTTCTTAATATGCAATTGACCTTGTTCTAAAATATGCAAGCAAGGTGGCAGGCGATCGCCCTCATGCATAACAATTTCCCTTTTTTCATAGGTACGCAAGCGCGTATGGGATTGCAAGTTCTGCAAATCGCTAGGGGAGAGGTTGGCAAAGAATCGGATGTGCGCTAGCTGTTCGAGGGAAGGGTTCATACAAAATAGAGGAGTGGGAGGAGTGGGAGGAGTGGGAAGAGTGGGAGGAGTGGGAGGAGTGGGAAGAGTGGGAGGAGTGGGAGAAGGGGGAGGAGTGGGAGAAGAAAGGCTAGCCTGGTGTTATTTTTCGGGTCGAGTGCGGATGACCGATTGTGAATTGCTTAGGATTGACATGGAATGACGGAGGAAAGTCCAGACCCTACCTCACTCGTCGTATTTGACAGGGGGTTGGGAATCGCTTTCGTCATATTGCAATTGTCGCATAAAGGTGGCAAAGTGAAAAATTTCTTCCGCACCCCCTTCGGAGTGATTCACCAGCATCCAACCGGCTTTGCCTAACTTTTCAAATAAGGCGGATTCGCGATCGCCCCAAAAGTGAGTGTCACCGTCACCGCCGCGATCGATAACGCGCTCTCCATTCACATCCAGAAAGTCAAATTCCCCGGTAATGCCGCGTCCTTTGATGTCATATCGAATGGTAAGATATTCGTACTGAACCCCCGTGGTGTTTTCAAAAATTTTATAAAACTGAACCATAAGCGCTCCTAGCTTTCCAATCTTGCGAAAAATTGCTTGTCATAAGCGATCGCTAAAACCAATGCCTGGGATAAGGTCTTCCCGGGACAATTTTACAGAATGCATAGGTCCACAACACAATAATAATCGATCCCACCAAAATTGGCGTTCCCAAAAACGTCCAACTGGCATGGCTCATGACACTTACCAAAGCCACGGCACCACCAGGGGGATGCACGGTTTTGGTGAGCTGCATGAGCTTAATCGCAGTAGCCACAGCCAGCGCCATCACCCAGGGAGCCTCGCCAAATAATTGAAAAGCCACAATCCCGGAAATAGCTCCCATGAAATTGCCGCCAATGATGTTGCGCGGCTGCGCCAGGGGACTGCTGGGAACGCCATAAGCAAGAACGGCGGTAGCACCGAAAGGAGCTGCAATCAGCGGATACTCGGAATTCACGCTCAGATAAGCTAAGGCAGCAATGCCGATAAAACTACTGATGTAAGAAAAGGCAACTTGTTGGATGGGAAATCTCGGTTGGTGAAGTGCCGCACCGGATAGTTGGTAAAAAAAGCTTTTCCACCGTTTTAAAACGCCTCCTTTGCTGCGATCGCGAACTTCTGTCTGATTTGAATTATATTCCATTGAATTTTCTGCGACCAACAAGTTAAATGTCATGCTATCATAACATTTTTCCGAAGAAAGGCATTTTGGTAAAACAGACTACTGCATTTCTAGCATTGGGAAATTGGAGATTTCTTGAGCTAGCTCAAAGACGCAGTTGAAAAATTTTGTCAAATTGAACCTAGTATCCGAGTTTGGGAGGGAACTATGAGTGCCGCCGTCGATCTATCAAAAGCGCCAGGCCACGAAGTTTTGGCAGCCGCTGGCAAAACCATGCTCCGACCGGGAGGCAAAGCGGCTACCGAGCAATTGCTAGCCTGGGGGAATATGCAGCCAGGACAAACCGTTTTGGAACTGGCCTCTAGTTTTGGATATACTGCGATCGCTTTGGCACAGCGTTTTGGGGTTCGCGTGGTGGGAATTGAGAAAAATCCCGATAGCGTGGCGCGCGCTCGTGCCAACATTGCCGCAGCCGGTCTGGAAGAACAAGTCAGCGTGGTGGAAGGCAGTATTTTTCATCTTGACGAAATAGACCAGCAATTCGACTTTGTCATTGCCGAAGCCATTATCACCATGCAGTCTTCCCCCGCCAAACGGAAACTATTGACAGGTATTTGCGATCGCCTCCAACCCGGCGGCTCCTTTCTCTCCCACGAATTGCTAGCGAATTCTCGGTATGAAGAAATCCATCGCGCTTTATCCCAAACCATCCGCACCAACTCCCAACCCCTATCGGAAACCGACTGGACAAATCTATTTTCCGAAGCTGGTTTGACCGTCGAGCAACATCAAACCGGTTCTATGGGATTGCTCGACCCCAGGCAACTGGTGCGCGATGAAGGCATCGGTTCCACAGCAAAGATTCTGTGGAATGTCGCCAGCCGACCCGTTCTTCGACGGCGGATTTTGCAAATGCGACAGGTTTTTTCTCAATACCGTGGCGAACTGGGATATATTGTCATTCGCGCCACCAAACCCCAGCAATAGCTGTTACATTAAAAAAAACTTATGGAATCTCAAGCGACTGTCGAAACGTTTACCAAATATCTCAACTTGCCTTATCCCATTGTAGAAAGTATGCTGCGATCGGGAGTCGAAAACCTTACTCAAGACCCGGAATTTCAGCGTCAGCTCAACAATTTGGATACGTCCTTGCTCAAAGAAACCTTGCCAACGGCTAAAGAGGTGATGGTAGACAAACTACCAGTTTTTTATGACTGGTTGCAAAACGAGCTGGGGATTAAGCGCATCCCAGATAGTCCCAACCATACCACCACCTGGGTCACCCAGTTTCTCAAAAACCAAGAAAGTATCCAACACTTGGTGGAACTGCACCGTCCCGTGCCGCCGCCATCGCTAGAACAGGCAATTCCCCGACTGGTTGGTCTTTTTGATGGCGTAGACAACGACCGCGTACGCTGGGAATGGCAACGCGCGATCGCGATTTTGTGCGCCGTTCTGGCGGCAGATGCGCGGGAACAGGACCAAAAACAGCAACTGCAAACCATTTGACTTGGCTGACTTGAATTATTTGTCGTGTCGATTTTGGCATTGTACCCATGGCAAATTCCACTTATAGCATTACCGCCACAGCAGAACCAAAACGCCAAGGATGGAGCTTACCCGCTTGGTTGGTTTTTGTTTGTGTAGTCACCTTCACCGTCCTGCTGACCGCGGGAGCTGCCATTTGGAAAAACGCACCTCCCATCCCTGCCAGCATTCAAACACCAGCAGCAGAAACCATCCTCAGCGGCGAACAAATCCAACAAGGTCAAAAAACCTACCTCGGACGTGGCGGCCAGCACATTGGCAGTATTTGGGGACACGGCAGCTACGTGGCTCCCGATTGGACGGCTGACGTGTTGCATCGCTGGGGACTGGCAACGGCTGGGATTTTGTATCAAAACGACCCCCAGTTTACCCAACAAGACCTGGACTCCCTGCCAGCAGCTGAAAAAGCCAGTTTGCAAACCCGCGTTCGAGAGCAGTTCAAAGCCAATCGTTACGACGATGAAACGGAAAACTTGCTGCTAACCAACTCGCAAACCCAAGGGTTGAAACAGGTTTTGCGCGAGTACCAGGAACTGCTTGCCAACGGTTCTGCCGACTATTCGATTCCTAAGGATTGGTTTAGCAACCGCGAAGAAATTCGCAATGTTACGGCTTTCTTTGCTTGGACAGCTTGGGCCGCTTCTGCCAACCGGCCGGGAGCGCCTTTTTCCTACACCGCTAACTGGCCTCACGACGAACTCATTGGCAACGAAGCGCCGGCTCAGTTCGTCATTTGGTCCATTGTTTCGGTTATTGTTCTGATTGGTGCCATTGGCGGATTCTTGTTCTTGTATTTGGTCCAAGAAGGGGACGAAGTGCAGCCAGTGGCAGAACGTCCCGCTGTCCGGTTGGCAACGCCTTCCCAAAAAGCCACCAGTTTGTTTTTCGGGGTCGCGATCGCGCTATTCTTAATACAAATTGGCATGGGAATGGTAACGGCACACTATGCCGTGGAAGGCAATAGCTTTTACGGCATTCCCCTGGTAGACGACCTCTTGCCGTATGCCGCTTCTCGTACCTGGCACTTGCAGCTAGCTGTCTTTTGGATTGCCACTTGCTGGCTGGCAGCGGGTCTGTATTTCGGTCCTCGCTTTAGCAAACGGGAACCCAAAGGCCAGGTTTGGGGAAATAGCGGCTTGCTGGTAGCTTTGACTGTCGTTGTAGTTGGTTCCATGGTTGGTTCTTGGGCCGGCGTTCGCGGCATTTTCGGCGGCGACATGAGCTTTCTGTTCGGACACCAGGGATACGAATATGTAGAACTGGGTCGTGTTTGGCAATTGCTGCTCATTGCCGGCATGGTGCTGTGGCTGTGGTTGATGGTCCGCGCGCTAACACCAGCTCTGAAGCGGGAAGGCAGCCGCACTGGATTAAGCCATTTCTTCCTGTACAGTTCCATTACCATTCCCCTGTTCTACGCCGCTGGATTGATGTACACCAACGAAACGCCACTGAGCGTTGCTGAGTACTGGCGTTGGTGGGTGGTGCATTTGTGGGTAGAAGGCTTTTTTGAAGTTTTTGCCACCGTTGCGATCGCTTATTTGTGCAGCGAACTGGGTTTCTTGAAAAAATCTTCGGCTCTGCGCGCTACCTACCTCACCACCATTCTCTATTTGGGAAGCGGCGTTATCGGAACCCTGCACCATCTTTATTTTGCAGGAACGCCAGCCTTTATTGCCGCTATTGGCTCGGTGTTCTCGGCGTTGGAAGTGGTTCCCCTCACCCTCATTGGTTTTGAAATTGTGAAAACCCTGCGTTTGTCCCGGCAAGCAGAAGGATTTTATCGCTGGCCGCTGCGTTTCGTCCTGGCGACCTGCTTCTGGAATTTGGTGGGTGCCGGTATCTTCGGCTTCCTAATCAATCCGCCGATTGTTTTGTACTATTCCCAAGGCTTAAACACCACCCCCATTCACGCACATTCGGCTTTGTTTGGGGTCTACGGATGTCTGGCTTTGGCGCTGATGCTGTTTGTGTTGCGGGAAATCGTTCCCGACCGTGCCTGGAACGAAAAACTGCTGCGTTTCTCGTTTTGGTCGATTAACGGCGGCTTGGTGTTGATGTTGGTTCTGGGCATGATTCCCAATGGCTTTTATCAGTTGGTGCAGTCGGTTAACCACGGCACTTGGTTTGCACGCAGTGCGGAAGTAACCCATTCGCCTTGGATGGAAACCACAGTCTGGTTGCGCATGCCTGGCGATATTCTGTTTGCTTTGGGTGCTGCGGCCATGGCTATTTTTACGGTTCGCGCTTTGTATGCGGTGTTCCAACAGCCCACCGAAACCGCTGAATTCCTAGAACCAGTGCCAGAATCGGAAGAAGAAGTTAA
>CAYZHY010000137.1:0-9256 GCA_964477525.1 uncultured Geitlerinema sp.
CCCACTTCACTACCTGCAGTCTTCATCCCCCTCCTCCCCCTCTATATAAAAGGCGTTCTGTACACATCTCATATAAAAATACTATATATCTTTTGACGCTCGAACAAACCGGAAGTTTGCGTTTCCACCAACTGCAATTTCTCCCCTCGCATGGATAACAAACACGCACAAGTCTATCTAGCTTCTCTCTATACGGCAGCAGCTTCTGCCCTGAAAGGATACGTTACCGATTTTCGGGAAGTCTTTTAAATAGAAATCAATAGAAATCAATGGAACCCCCAAAAGGATAAATTGTAGGGGAACCTAGCAATTTTGGTCCTTGATGCTTCGTTCTTTGTTGCTTTTCAGTAGCCTACGCAGAACGTTTTTGGTATTGAAATTGCTGTTTCTGCAATTGGTGCATGTGTTGGAAGAGTTGCCAGCAATATTCTTCTGGCAAACCGCAGGTTAAAGCACCCCGCAGAACGACATCAAAGTACCAATCGTTGGGGGCAATTTCGTGGGGTAGTTTGTTGACTACTGTGTAGGTACGCACGTTGTTGTAGGTTTTGCCTTGAGAATCTTGCACTTGCACGATTTCCCGACGGTAGCCTCCCGTGGGAACTTCTTCTCGTTCGTCCAAGCGATCGCTCAATCGCTGAGGAATTTCATATAGAACGCCGTATACATGTTCGCCTGGTTCGGGGGTTACATCCAAAACGCCGCATTTGCGTTTGGCAGAACGCCGATAAAAGCCCAACCGATAGTTTGGCAAAACAGCGATATCAACGACGTAATTGTGGGTGCTTTCCCCGAAAGTGCGTTTGAGATCCACCGGGCACATGCAAGAACCGTAGGCAAAATAGTAAAATGTG
This sequence comes from uncultured Geitlerinema sp., assembly GCA_964477525.1. Lineage (GTDB taxonomy): Bacteria > Cyanobacteriota > Cyanobacteriia > Cyanobacteriales > PCC-9228 > PCC-9228. Next base: position 855 of record CAYZHY010000137.1, read on the forward strand.
GGTTCGTTAGGTTGTTTGACCGATAGCGTTCCTTTTTTAATAATCGAACGAGAATGTTTTTGACGAACGTCCATATTCAATTCCCTATATTATTATTAAAACCATGGCGCTATCTTAGCAGACAATTTGCACAAAAACAACAGTATCCCGATAGGGAAACTGGAGATTCAATACAGCGAGCAACGTGACCTTTCATGAAAACCAACATTGACACCATTTTGGAGCGCTACGCACAGCAAGAACGAAATTTTGCCCATATCAATCTCTCAGGCATCCAGCGACCTGCTACCATCCTGCAAGAAGCGATTTTCAATGATGCCAATCTCGCTGGGATCGCTTTGGAAAAAAGCTGGTTGCAAGGAAGTTCTTTTCAAAAAGCCCAGTTGCAAGGTGCGGAATTATCAGATTGCAAGTTAGCCGGAGCCCATTTTCAACAAGCCTTCTGTGCCTATATTAATTTGCAAAATGCTGACTTGCAAGGGGGGAATTTTCGTAGTGCCAATTTACAATCGGCTGATTTGCGGGGTGCAAATTTACAAGCAGCAGATTTAACCGGTGCCAATTTAATCAATGCCGATCTCAGAGATGCTAATTTAACGGGTGCCATTCTAGAAAAAAGCATTTGCAGTCCAACAACCCAATTTGATAGCGATTTCAACAATATTGCACCTGAGGCTATTTTCATTCCGCCACCGACATCTCTGCGATCGCGCGATTTAAGCTACGTGAATTTGAGCGATGCCGACCTGCGATCGCTGGATTTGAGCCGCACTAACCTCACAGGAGTTATATTGATTTGTGCCGATATGCGGGGCACCGACCTAACCCGTGCAAATTTAACCGCCGCCAACTGCGAAAATGCCGATCTTTGCCACGCCAGCCTGCGTCGCGCCTACTTGCGGGAAGCCAACTTCACCAAGGCCGATCTACGTAATAGCGATGCCACCCGCATTCAAGCTAGCTACGCTAATTTTACCGATGCCGATATGCGCGCGATCGATCTATCCCGAGCGAATTTAACTGCCGCCAACTTGCAGCAAGCCCAATTAAGTGCTGCCGGTTTGCGTGAAGTTATTTGCCACGAAGCCAACTTCACCAATGCCCGGTTGGATAATGCCGATTTAACGGGAACCATGTTGGCAACGGCGAAGGTAGGAGATGCTATTCTTCCGCACGATCGCCATCTCCATTCCCCAGACTAGCAGCGATCGCTTGTTGGCTTACTTGTTGGTAAATTTCCTGCAAATAATTTTTGAAGATTTTGCCGGCAGCGGGATTGAGAGGAATATTGGGGTCTTCGTTGGGAAAATGCAAATCGCCCAACACATCCAAAACCGTCTCGTTGCTGGCTGGTGGGGCAATAACGACCAAAGAAGAATCGAGCTGTTGGTCGTATTCCCAAAAAGAGGATAGCCATTCGGAAGTGGAAGCAGGTTCGTCGGGTGGCGTCGATTCTTCGGTTTCGCTGGTGGTGGATTCTTGCGAAGGTTCCGCCGCTTCCTGTTGCGATGTTTCGGTCGATGAGGATTCGGTGTTTTCTTGGGAAATCCAGTATTGGCGCAAAGCGTCTAAAATTTGGTCTTTGGTACGCCCTCGCAGTTGGAACAAAACAAACGGATCCTCGCTAAAGCGATCGCCGAGTAAATAATAAACTGCAGCAACATGTTTGCAAGGATTGGCTTTGTCGGGGCAGCTACACTTGCTACGTACTTGAGATAGATTAAACGGAAACAGGCGCAATCCATTGGCAGCAAAGACTTCCGTTTCAATACTTGGTGGCATTTCCCCAGCCAACAATTTGGCAGCAAAAATGGGTCGGTTGGCGAGGGTTTCCACCACCCAATCCCACTCCTCGTCGGCAAATGGTTTCAACGATATGGAAACGCGATAGGGTTTGGGTTGCGTTCCCTGAACGTCGGCTTTTACTTTGCGCTCTTTAAACCAAATATTGAGTACGTTGCCCTGTCTGGCGTAGTTGCGGGCGCGTTCCAGGCGTTTTTTAAACCGATAGGAGTCTAAAATTTCCAGCCATTGCTGCGCCCACCATTCGCGGTTGGGGGTGAATCGTTCTTCGTTTGTTGTTTGCATTTTCTCCAAAACCTAGTCCTCATCAATCACGGCATTGCGATCGAGAACCAACAAATTTCGCAATTGTTCGGTATCCAACTGCGTTAGCCAATCTTCGCCAGTACCGACTACTTGTTCGGCGAGTTCTTGTTTGCTTTCGAGAAGGTTGTGGATTTTTTCTTCTAAGGTACCGGTACTGACAAATTTGTGTACTTGGACATTGCGGGTTTGACCGATGCGAAAAGCGCGATCGCTGGCTTGGTTTTCCACGGCGGGATTCCACCAACGGTCGTAGTGAAATACGTGGTTGGCGCGGGTGAGGTTTAATCCCGTACCGCCAGCTTTCAGGGATAAAATCATCACGGGGGGTCCTTGGGGATCGTTTTGGAAGCGATCGACCATTTCTTCCCGTTGTTTTTTGCGAGTTGCCCCATACAGGAAGAACACTTCTCTGCCCAGTTTTTTTTCAAGATAAGGTTTGAGCAGTTTGCCCCATTCAGCGAATTGGGTAAAAATTAAAGCGCGATCGCCCTCGCTAATCAACTCTTCCAGCATTTCCTGCAAGCGTTGCAGTTTGGCAGACTGGCGGTGGAATCCGTCGTCCCGTTCTACATCGTTTTGTTTGCCTTTGCCTTGCAATAGAATGGGATGGTTGCAGACCTGTTTCAGTTTCACCAGTAAAGCCAGAATTTTGCCGTGGCGTTCGATACCTGCTGCCGATTCGATATCTTCCAGGGATTGGTTGACCAACGATTGGTATAGGGAAGCCTGTTGCGGGGTTAAGCCGCAGAACACCGGCATTTCGTTTTTTTCGGGTAAATCCTGGATAATGTTGCGATCGGTTTTCAAACGTCGCAGAATGAAAGGTTGGGCGAGCGATCGCAACGCTTGCAGCGAAGAGGTATCGCCGTATTTTTCAATGGGTTTGGCAAAACGCTTTTGGAAAAACTGACGCGATCCCAAATAGCCGGGATTGAGAAAATCCAGAATCGACCACAACTCTTGCAAGCGATTTTCTAACGGCGTACCGGTCAGGGCCATGCGAAACTGAGCGGGAATTTTGCGAACCGATTGCGATTGTTTGGAATTGGGATTTTTTATATTTTGCGCTTCGTCTAGAATAACGCCCTGCCATTCGACACCGGTTAGCGTTTTGACATCTCGCGTCACCAAGGCATAGCTGGTAATGACCAAATCCACCGATCCAAGTTGTTGGGCAAACGTTTGGCCCGTTTTCCGTTTGGAACCGTGATGTACCTGAACCCGCAAACTGGGGGCAAATTTGCTAGCTTCCCGCTGCCAGTTCCCCAAAACGGACGTAGGGCAAACCAGCAAAACCGGGGCTTCCAATTCGTCGCGTTCTTGTAAATGTAGCAAAAATGCGATCGCTTGGATGGTTTTACCCAATCCCATATCATCAGCCAAGCAAGCACCTAATCCCCACCGTTGGAGAAACAGCAGCCAGCTAACGCCCCGGCTTTGGTACGGTCGCAGCGTACCGTGGAAATTCTGCGGTGGGTCTACCGCTTCTAAAGAACGATTTTGCGTCAGGTGACCCAGCAGTTCCTCCAACGCACCTTGGGCTTCAAAATTGACCACCGGCAGTTTTTCCATGGTTTGGGTATCGCCGGTTGCCAGCCGTAAAGCATCTTCTAGGGTTAAATTCATCCCTTCTTTACGGGAGGTGAAAAATTCTTGGGCAGCTTCCACATCTTGCTGGCGTAGTTCCACCCATTCGCCGTCAACTTCTACCAAGGGCGAATTTTGGGCAACCAATTCTTGAAATTCTTCTTTGGTTAGCTGGTGACCGCCTAAAGAGAGTTTCCATTGGAAATTGAGCAGGTTTTTTAGACCCAGTTTTTCTGAGGTTTTTTTCCGGGGTTGCTTGGCTTGAATGCTCAATCCCAAGCGACTGGAAATGCCTTCGCGACTCCGCTGCAAACTCGGCGGTAAGATGACTCCTAAGCCATTTTCTTCAAAGCGATCGGTAATGGTTTTGATAAACTCGTAGGCTTGTTGGGGAGTGAGAGGGCATCCTGTGGGTTTGGGCGACTGCAAGCTATTTTCTAGCGTAGGATACAAGCGACAAGCCAATCCCAATCCCCGCAACAAGCTTTCTTGAGGATAGGAAATGGTATGACCTTGGGGCGTTTGTAAAGTGGCATGGTTCCAAACTTGGTTGGCACCAATGGTGAAATTGGGGTCGTCAACCGCTTGTAGCAAGTATGCCAGGTACCAGTTACGTTCTCCGTTTTTAGGCGGTTGTAGTTCAAAAGCAGCACGAACCCACCAAACGCCACCAGTTTGTTGTAGAGGGGCTTTCCAATTGGTGAGGGTGGCACTTAATTTGTTGAGAACGACAGGATCGGATTCGATTTGCGCTTCGGATGTGGAAGCACCTAAAGCCTGCAACCATTGACTAGCGGTGGGTTGTAAGAATGGCAAGACTTGTTTTTGGGTGGTATCGTTGCTGGCTACTTGGCGAACTTGGGTATCGATGGTGCTATGTAGGAAATCAAATAATAGCTGTTTGGCATCGCTGGGTACAGCAACGACAGGATAATTCTCCATTTCGCTGGTGTCGCGTTCCATAGGTTGATAGGTAAGACACACTTGGGGGATGCGGGAAGCAAAGTTTTCCCAGCGAACTTGGTCGGTGGCGCTATCGAGGAGGGGATGCCAACCAGCGATCGCATGTTGGCTATCTATAGGATCCAAACTGGGTAGAAATTTGCTCCTCGCCAGCAAATCCAAACCCCAACGAGTAATATGGGACCAAAAACGCAAATCCGTTCCCAACCAGGAATCCGAACTATCCACAGCTTGCAAGGGAATGGCTTGTAAAAACTGCAAAGCAGCCTCGCTAGACAAACAAATTCCCGGTATTTGCCAGGCAAATAGATAGGTATCCTCGCAAGAAGTGCTGGCAGAATGCAGGGGAATGAGGCGACCTTTTTTGTCCGCAATTTTCGTAGGTAGAGAAACCGTTGCGGTGGATTGGTTGTCCGTTTCTGAAAGGATGTTTGCCAGCGTTGCGGGAATTTGCTGCTGGTGTTGCTGTTGTTGGACCCACTTCAGCAGTTCCGACACCGACATGGCCAAAGGATGTTCGCGAATACTGGCTTGCGCATCCAGCGGCTGTCCCCGACGCCAGACTTCTCCCCAAACCAATAAATATCCTGGGGTCTGCTGTGGTTCTATCCAACTTCCATGTAAAATCGCCATTCGCTATAGAGAACCTTTCCACCAACAACAAAACAATTATGGTCTGGGAAACACCAAAACAAGCTTGTGTGGCGTTGCCCAGCCAGTACAGATCGAGCGAGCCAACCCAGTTGCTGCCATCCTTTTAGCCTAGCAAATCTAGGTATAGTGACAACAACATCAGGCAACTAACTATAATAGCGTACAGAAGTAGGTCTGTATGTCCCTTGATTGCTTGCAACCAAGATACCAATATCAGTGCTACGATTGCGATTGAGAAGAATAGCGAACAATGAACATGGACAAGAATGGCTTAAAAGAGATCGAAAGGTCAATCTCTTTTGACGGTCGGGATATTATCCTCAAAATCGGCTCCCTTGCGCCTCAGTCTGGTGGCTCAGTATTAATCGAATCAGGCGATACGGCTGTTTTAGTAACCGCTACACGTTCTGAACCGCGAGAAGGTATAGATTTCCTGCCTCTGTTAGTGGACTATGAAGAAAGACTGTATGCTGGCGGACGCATTCCCGGAGGCTTCCTAAGACGAGAAGGTCGTCCTCCAGAAAAAGCGACCCTGACCAGCCGTCTGATCGATCGTCCGCTACGACCTCTGTTCCCGAGTTGGTTGCGCGATGACATCCAAGTTGTCGCTACCACCCTCTCCATGGACGAGCAGGTACCGCCAGATGTGCTAGCGGTGACCGGTGCTTCCATTGCGGTCATGTTAGGGGAAATGCCCTTCCAAGGACCCATGGCATCCGTGCGCGTTGGGTTGATTGGCGACGACTTCATTATTAACCCCACCTTCAGTGAAATTGAAGAGGGAGATTTGGACTTGGTCGTCGCTGGTTCTCCCGATGGCGTATTGATGGTAGAAGCCGGGGCCAACGAACTGCCAGAAGCAGATATTATTGAAGCCATCGATTTTGGCTACGAGGCAGCTTGCGATTTGATTAAAGCCCAACAAGAACTGTTGGACGAGTTGGGTATCAAAATCGAACTCGAATCGCCTCCGGAAGCGGATAGCAAATTGGAAGAATTCGTGCGATCGCGCGCTACCGACGGTATCAAAAAGGTTCTCACCAACTTTGATTACAACAAAACCCAACGAGATGAGGCCATCGATGCCGTCAAAGAAGAAGTCAAAAACCAAATTGAGGAACTTTCGGAAGAAGATCCGGTAAAAGTCGCTGCCGCTGAAAATAGCAAAGATGTGGACAATGTGTTCAAAGCGGTCATGAAAGAGTTAATGCGCCGCCAAATTGTGGAAGAAGGCGTGCGCGTTGACGGCCGCAAGCTCGACGAAATTCGTCCCATCTCTTGTAGTGTCGGCGTGTTGCCCCGCCGCGTCCATGGTAGCGGTTTGTTTAACCGCGGACTCACCCAAATCCTCTCTGCTGTCACCCTAGGAACGCCTGGGGAAGCGCAAGAGTTGGCAGACGATTTGCATCCAGAATCCGAGAAAACCTACTTGCACCACTACAATTTCCCACCGTTCTCGGTCGGCGAAACCAGGCCCATGCGCGCCCCAGGACGTCGGGAAATCGGACACGGTGCCCTGGCAGAACGGGCCATCGTGCCTGCTTTGCCTAAGAAGGAAGACTTTCCCTATGTCATCCGGGTGGTTTCGGAAGTTCTGTCGTCCAACGGTTCTACTTCCATGGGATCGGTCTGCGGTTCCACTCTGGCTTTGATGGATGCTGGTGTTCCCCTATCGAAACCCGTTAGCGGTGCTGCCATGGGGTTAATTAAAGAAGGCTCCGAAGTCCGAATCCTCACGGATATTCAAGGGATGGAAGACTTTTTAGGAGATATGGACTTCAAGGTCGCCGGTACCCGAGATGGCATTACGGCTTTGCAAATGGACGTGAAACTGACCGGTCTGTCTGTAGAGACGATTGGCAATGCCATCAACCAGGCACGAGGAGCGCGGTTGGAGATTCTCGACAAAATGATGGAGGTAATTAACGAACCTCGGGACGAACTGTCTCTGTACGCACCGCGCCTGTTTACCTTGAAGATCGATCCGGAGACCATTGGCATGTTAATTGGTCCCGGTGGCAAGACCATAAAGTCCATCACTGAGGAAACCGGTACCAAAATCGATATCGACGATGACGGTACGGTGACCATTGCGGCGGTAGACGGCGATCGCGCCAAACGCGCGCGTACCATGATTCAAAACCTCACCCGCAAGCTCAACTCCGGGGATGTCTATGCCGGTCGCGTTACCCGGATTATTCCCATAGGCGCTTTTGTGGAAATCTTGCCTGGCAAAGAGGGCATGATCCATATTTCCCAACTGGCTGATTATCGGGTCGGCAAAGTTGAAGACGAACTAGCCGTCGGCGATTTGGTCACGGTCAAAGTACGGGAAATCGACAGCAAAGGACGCATTAACCTAACGCGGCTGGGTATCCATCCTGACGAAGCTTCTGCTGCCCGCGAAGCCGCTGGCTTGATGTAAACAGATACAATCCTTCTTCCTCAGGCTGGGAGCCTACAATGCTCTGTGTCTGGGATGAAGGATCGAATTTTGGGCAACCGATGCGTTGCCCCTACCTCGTTTCCGAGTTTGGAATCTGGAGAACTGGGAAGATATAGCATTTTCCAAACTGGTGAAGTAAGCTCGATCCGGTTCAAAGCCTCAGTTGGAGCAAGCTTATTGTGCCTCGATAGACTGTAAAATACTATAAGATGGCTGTGTTGTCTGCAGCGATCGCTGTCTGTATAAAGAAGTTTCCGATTTTCCCTCCTGCCGCGCCCCCTCACGTAACAGATAAACCCATCATTAAACAACACAAACTTTGTTAATTTCGTTACTTAAAAATAGATAGGAATTCGTAGAAAAAGGAGAATTTCCTACAGTGGCCTAATTAAAGGATTATTTCAAAACATCTAAAAAATCAGCAACTCTTAATATAAATTTGCTTGGAATGTAGTTCGGTATACAAAAATAGAAAATTATATAGTGTTTCCAAATCAAACGTCAATAGTGCATGGCTGCAAGATTTTATACGAAATCCGTACTGCGAAGACCCGAAAAATTCTCCCAATTCACTACCTGCAGTCTTCATCCCCCTCTATATAAAAGGCGATCTGTACACATCTCATATAAAAATACTATAGTA
>CAYZHY010000138.1:0-2868 GCA_964477525.1 uncultured Geitlerinema sp.
TAGCTAAATCGCTAAATGGAAATTAGGAAGAACTTGTACCTAGGTAAAAATTCGATCCATTCCCGTTGATAGCAGGGTGAAGCAGAGAATATAGAGAATATGTTTTGAGGTTCCATACCTAATTTCCAGATTTTTCAAAACGAATCCAATAGAAAGATATCATGTCATTTATGGGAATTTGGAGCCAATTTGAGTGCTGTAGAACCTCCCCGGTAAAAAAACATTTGCAACTATACCGCTAGAGGGAATCTCAAGAGCCAAGATCAATTCAATCGATTCTGTGAAATGAATACATCCGGATAAAAATGCTCAAATTGTAACAGAATACACATCCATATCCCTACTTAATACGAGCATTCTCTAAATTTGGAAAAAATATTGCCAAAATGGGGGAAAAGGCTGGCAAAATTTGCTAAGGCGATCGCGAAGCCTCTGAAAAAGAGAACCGCTATAGATCGCAGCATAGTCAACTTCCACATTTCGTCAATTCTAAAGTTTGCCAAATTTTATCAAATTGTCAGAAAATCGATCTATGGAACCTGGAAAGTGCCCAATGAGCGAATAAATAGCGGAACTTCCCCGATACCTGATATACTGAGTTGGGTTGGGGAAGCCAAAACGCCACCGCCAGTAGTCCCAGCAGCCATCGATGATGCCTCCTACCAACCAAGTAGATAGTATAGTAACAAATTCCGTTTCCCTTGTCGGAACCCAGGAAAAATCAATTTGGATAACTGGTGTCACTCGCAGCGGCAAAACCAGTCGTTTGGCTGCCTACTATCGCCAGGAGATAGAAAACGCCACAACTACCAGCGATGGGAGTTCTCCAATTGTTCGATCCCCACTCCCCTGTTTTCTCGTCTTTGCTGCCACTGGGGATACGCGGGTTCAACTTCGCGATCGCCTTTTAGCAGCTGTTAGCGGCAAATACCCCGTTCTTTCCACCACACCCTTAGGATTTTTCCTAGATGAAATTATTTTATACTGGCCGCTGCTGGTAGAACAGCAATCTCTCTACCCTGGCTTTCCCACGCGGTTGCGCCCCGAAACCGAACAAAAACTAGCCACAGATTTGTGGCGGCAGCGTTTGGATAGCGGTCAGTTACGGCTATCGGGCGTTAGCGAGTACCGTTTGGTTCGTCGGTTGCTAGATACCATGCAACTAGCAGCCATGAGTGGTACGCCTACCGAATCTATTGCCGAAATTGTAACATCGGGTTTGCTCGCCGATCGCAACCAAAATATACCAACCGAAACCCTAGGCGATTATCGATTTTGGGAACATGCCACGGCAGCCTGCCTGCAATGGCGAGATTGGTGTTGGCAGCGAGGCTTTTTAACCTACGGAATTGCTGCCGAACTTTACTGGCGACACCTGTTGCCTGCTACGACTTACCAACAGCAATTATCCCAACGATACCAAGAAATTTTCGCCGATGATGTAGACGAATATCCAGCGATCGCGCGAGACTTTTTTGAAACCTGCTTGCAACGAGGCATCCGGGGCATGTTTACCTTCAACCCCGATGGTGGCGTTCGATGGGGGTTAAACGCCGATCCCGACTATTTGCAAGAATTATCCCATTACTGCTATCAAGAAACTTGCCAGCGGGATACCCAAATTTCCCTAGCTGATGAAATTGGCGACCAAGCCGTACAGTTAGTAGACGATCCCACCTTTGATATCTCCCTGCCTTCAGCCTCCGTTAGACTGCTATCCACCACCTCCCGTTCCCAACTGCTACAGCGAACGGCCGACACCATTGCCTATTACGTCAATGCCGGCCGCATTTGTCCGGATGAAATTGCTATTATTGCTCCTGGTTTGGATGCGATCGCCCGTTATACCCTCACCAAACTTTTAACCCGGCAAAATATTCCCATCCTCCCACTCAACGAACAACGCCCTTTAACTGCCGTACCCACCGTCAGGGCCTTGCTAACGCTACTTACCCTGCTGTACCCAGGCCTTGGTAGATTGGTGGATAGCGATCGCATTGCTGAAATGTTGGTGGTTCTCACCCAGCAAAACCAACAGCAACCAGCCATCGACCCCGTAAGGGCAGGTTTGCTTGCCGACCGCTGTTTTGTTCCCGATGTAGAAACGCCCCATCTGTTAGGTGCGACGGTTTTTTCCCGTTGGGATCGTTTGGGATATTGCGCCCAACAAGCCTACGAAGACCTACGTCAGTGGGTACAAAATTGGTCTTGCCACAACCTAGAGAAACCAATCCATCCTTTGGTGGCGTTAGACGCTGCCATGCAGAAGTTTGTTTGGCAGCAACGCAACCTCAACCAGCTTAGCGTTCCACAACCAGACTATTGGGAACTGGAAGCGTTGCGAGAGTTCGTGGAAACCGCCAACCACTACATGGAAATTGCCGCATATCAAGATACGCCAGTTACGACAACACTTGCCGATTTTATTCAATTGCTGCGCCAGGGAACCGTCACAGCCAATCCCTATCCGATTGGGCAACACCAACAGCAAACAGCCGTTACCCTAGCAACGATATTTCAATATCGTTCCCATCGAGTATCCCATCGCTGGCATTTTTGGCTGGATGTCGGGTCTTCACTATGGTTTAGCGGCGGATCGGCTATGTTGTTTGCAGCACCTCTGTTTTGGAAACACCGTTTGGGAAAACCGTGGCAACCAAGCGATCGTGTAGCGGCCGACCAAGCCAGAGTTCGCCGGATTCTCAGAGATTTATTAGGTCGGGTGGAACAGCGGTTGTATTTATGTCACAGCGATTTATCTGCCAACGGTCAAGAACAAAATGGCCCGTTACTGTCTTTGGTGAATGCTGCTGTATCGGTGGTTGATACCAAATCCGATATGTGAAAACCACATTTTAGTTTGGGAGG
>CAYZHY010000138.1:2968-9200 GCA_964477525.1 uncultured Geitlerinema sp.
GGGAAGAGGGGGAAGAGGGGGGATTACCTATGACTAGGGTGTTTCTCAAGCTTCTCGATTGTTTCAAAGGTTAATGCCACCATGATAAGGAATTTGGCGGATTTTTAACGAAGGGCTACCATCGATTTTAATAAGATTATTAAAATTTTAAGGTCGAGCACGAAACACCTTAGTTAAAACGAATCCAATACGACTTTAGGGATAACGAAGGGCTGGCGATCGCTTTTTTGGCTTACCTGAGTTATGCCCAAAAAACGTTCGCCTTCATCGTAAGTACGCGCAACCACAGGTTCTGTTTCTGTTGCTACTAAATTATTGGTAGAATCGATGAAACGCTGACCGTGACACCAACGCTTGGCCTTTTCTCGACTTAATTGCAGTTTTGGTAAATTGGACAGGGGAAAATCTGGAGGAAGGAGTTGAAAAGCATCCTGGTTTTGTTGGGTTTCCATCTCCGATAATGTGATGCTGCTATCTAGATGAAAACCGCTGCTTTGCGTTCGTTCCAACCCTGCCAGCGTTGCTACGGTGTTGGCTGCCAATCCCAAATCTCTGGCAATCGAACGGATATACGTACCGCTACCACAAGCGATCGCTAATTCTAATTTGGGGAATTCCCCAGCTTCCCAATGGAGAACTTCTATATTATATACTTGTACCGTACGTGACGGGACTTCGACATCTTTTCCCGCACGTGCTAGTTCGTACAACCGTTTGCCACTTACCTGAATTGCACTGTATTTCGGAGGAACTTGTTCGATGGTTCCCTGAAATTTGGGCAAAATCGCCTCGATGCTTGCCAAATCTAAATGGGGAACTGGGGTTTGCGTCACAATTTCCCCTTCCAAATCGTCGCTGGTGCTGGCAATACCAAATTGTACGGTTGCTCGATAAGCTTTGTGATGGCTGAGATAAGACAGCAAACGAGTCGCTTTTCCCACGGCAATCGGCAAGACACCTGTTGCTGCTGGGTCTAGGGTTCCCCCATGGCCAACTTTTTTTATGCGTAACAGTTTTCTAATCTTGGCGACGCAGTCGTGGGAAGTGACGCCAACTGGTTTGTATAGATTGATAAATCCTGCCACGGCACTTAACGGATTCTCCAAGTATAGTGAATTATAGGTTGGGAAACAACAACTTGGCAACTCGGCGCGATCGCTGCTTAACGAACGCAGTTATGGTAGTTTCGGCTGGGAAATTGGGGGAATTGACGTTTTTGGGAAAATTTGCGATCGCGAGGTAGACCCAGCAGGGATTTTCATTAACCACTCAAAGAGAGCAGAAGATATTTTGTCAAAAAATTGCTGAACTCCCGACCAACAGACAAGTTGAAGCTATTTTTTTAGCCAGGGATAGATAAAAATTTGGCGTATATCACTAATAGTTGTATAATAGGTTTAGCTCGAACATTTCCTTGGCTGGAAATTGAGCTAGCGCAAAGATAATAAATTGCTGTATCTGCAATTTAGGGTGCAATATAACATTTTGAACTACTGGCCGTTGGGAGAATATAGAAAAAACAGGTTTATGAAATTTTGGCGGCCGTAAAAATAACGTATTGCATCATTAGGTTATCGCTAGCAGTTCAAACATGCAGGATGTAGGAATTTTGCCATTTCTCTGGCTGAATAATTTCCCTACATACCTACGAGTGCGTTTGCTGGTAGTGGCCTGTAGATTGAAAACGGCAGTTTATCTTTGTATTTGTTGAATTCATCAGATTTTTCATGACTCAAACTTCCAATCATCCAAACGAAAACCAAAGTTGGGACGCAATTAAGGCAGCCCATAACTTATCAGGAGATGCATCTAGCCTACAAACCTACTACGATGAGTGGGCAGAAGCTTACGATCGCGATGTTTCCAACGAAGAATACGCCGGACCCCGCGCGATCGCTGAATTTTACAATCGCATTCGCGAACAAAGCGATCGCTCCCCCCGGAAAGATGTAAAAGTCCTCGATGCTGGCTGCGGTACCGGCTTGGTCGGTGTCGTTCTGCAAGATATGGGATACAAACATATTGATGGTTTTGACCTATCCGATAGCATGGTTCAAGTAGCTGAAAAAACCAACAGCTACCAAGAACTCAAGGGTGGGATTGACATGAACCAAAAAATTGAAGACTACGAGGACAACGAATACGACGCTAGCTTAGCTTGTGGCGTGTTTACCCTAGGTCACGTTCCCCCCGAATCCATCAACGAACTCATTCGGATTACCCGCCAAGGCGGTTACATCATCGTTAGTACTCGTAAAAGCTACTACAATTCCACCAACTTCCAGGAAGTTGCCGACCAGCTACAAACAGATGGTAAGGTAAAACTGTTGGAACACTGGAAAGACGGTCCTTACATCACCGAAGAAGGTGCCCACTACTGGGCTTTCCAGGTCTGCTAATTTTGCCTTTTTTGTTTTTTGCGAGTTGGGGATAGGAGTGTTGGCTGTTGTTTGACTCGGTCAACATCAATTGTAGAAATATACGTTATTCTCCTATCTAGCTGACTTGCTTGGTAGCTTCAAAAAAACGAGCCAGTACATCGCTGCAACTACTTGAGCAGCGTACTGGCTATCTAATGCAATACAGGTCGAGAATCGGGCGAAAAACCGTTATTCTTTCGTCAAAACGGCACGATAGCGTACCTGATTGTTGCGAACTCGTTCGATAGCTTCATTGGCTTTTTGGAACGGAAATGTTTCCACAATGGGCTCGATTTGATATTTTTCTGCCACCGATAGCATTTCCTGCATCATAGCTCGACCACCAATCAAAGACGCAAGAATGCGACGGCGTTTCATTAACATGGAAAACATCGATAGGGAAATTTTTTCTTGGGGAATGCCGACAAGGGATAGGGTACCGTCTGCATCTAAGTATTCGGCATAGGCTTCCCAATCAATACCGACGGGAACTGTGTTAAGCAAGACATTAAAAAAGCGATCGGCCGGTGGCGGCGATTCCCCACGTCCAACCAAAATGGTATCCACGGCACCAAGTTGCTTGGCAAAGTCGGCTTTGTCTTGGGAGGTAGTAAATACTGTAACGCGATTTCCCAGACGCGAGGCAAACTTGACTGCTAAATGTCCCAAACCACCAACGCCGATAATGCCAATTTCCTGTCCGGAGGTCATGCCGCCATAACGCAAACCAGAATAGACGGTAATACCGGCACAGAGCAAGGGACCGGCAACTTCAGTTTTGATGCCATCGGGAATGGGGAAGGCAAAACGGGAATCGACGTTGAGATAGTCAGAAAAGCCACCGTATTCAGAAACAATCAGCGGTTGGTGGTCGCTGCATAGATTTTCGTTGCCACGCAGGCAATCTTTACATTGCATGCAGGCAGTAGCTTGCCAGCCGACACCCACGCGATCGCCGACTTGCAAGTGAGTCACTTGTTCTCCTACTTCCACCACCTCACCGATAACTTCGTGACCGGGGACAATGGGATAGTTGGACATTCCCCAATCGTCATCGATGATATGCAAATCGGAGTGACAAATACCGCAAGCTAGAACTTTAATAATACAGCGATGTCCTTTGGGAGACTCCGCTTCGTAGGTATAGGGTTGGAGTTTGGCACCTTTTTCTAAAGCGGCAAGTGCTTGAATTTGCATATTAAATGTTCTCCTTTCGGAGTTTTGTTCTTATTGAAATCTATTATGCTGGTAGCAAATCTTTGTCGGCTAACCACTCGCGGTTGTACAGCTTGGACTGATAGCGGCTACCGCTATCGCACAATACCGTAACAATGGTGTGACCGGGACCTATTTCTTTTGCAAGTTGGTAAGCTGCTCCTACATTAATGCCTACGGAACCCCCCATAAACAAACCATCTTTTTCTAGTAGTTGGTACAAAACCCGGATGCATTCGCGATCGTCAATACGGATGGCATCGTCAATGGGGGCACCTTGCATGTTTGCAGTCACGCGAGAGTTACCAATGCCTTCGGTAATGGATTTGCCTTCGGCTTTGGGTTCGCCGGTTTTGGCATAGCTATACAAACCACTGCCAGTGGGGTCAGCCAGAATGCATCGCACGTCGGGATTTGTTTCCTTCAGGAACATGGAGACCCCGGCATAGGTACCGCCAGTTCCTGTGGAAGTTACCCAGGCATCGATTGTGCCATCGGTTTGCTGCCAAATCTCTGGACCTGTGGTTTCGTAATGGGCACGGCGGTTGGCCACATTATCAAATTGATTGGCCCAAATGGCATTATCCATTTCTTCGGCCAACCTACCAGAAATTTTAATGTAGTTGTTGGGGTCGCGATAGGGAACGGCGGGAACAGTTTTGACTTCCGCTCCCAAAACCCGCAGGGTATCGATTTTTTCTTGGGATTGGGTTTCGGGAATGATAATGAGGCAGCGATAGCCTTTGGCGTTGCAAATATGGGTTAAGCCAATACCGGTATTGCCAGCAGTTCCTTCGACCACCGTACCGCCAGGTTCTAACAATCCCCTCTCTTCGGCGTCTTTGATAATGTACCAAGCAGCCCGGTCTTTCACCGAACCGCCGGGATTGAGAAATTCCGCTTTTCCCAGGATTTCGCAACCTGTCTGTTCGCTAAAACTGTGCAAGCGGATGAGCGGTGTATTGCCTACAGTATCTACAAAACCGTTTTTGATATCCATTTCAATTAGATCGATCGGCGAGTAACGAATAGCTTTAATTTAACTTAAAAAAATTTATCAAGAAATGTTGCCCGAGCGTGGGGTGCGTGGGTGCACCGGGTGCATGGGAGATCGTTGAAAAGTACAATGGATTATTTTCTCAGATGCCCCAAAGCCCTGATGCTCCCATGCTCCGACGCTCCCATGCTCCGACGCTCCCATGCTCGGTATGCACTTACTTATTGGGTTGTGGTGTTAAGCGAAGGTAAGGTTTCACTTCCCGATAGCCTTTGGGGAACTTCTGCTGCAGTTCTTGGGGGTCTTTAAGGGAAGGAACGATGACGCAATCATCCCCTTGCTGCCAGTTAACAGGGGTGGCTACGCTGTGATTGTCGGTTAGCTGTAGGGAGTCGATTACTCGCAGAATTTCGCTGAAGTTCCGACCGGTACTGGCGGGGTAGGTAATGGTTAGACGCAGTTTTTTGTTGGGGTCGATAATGAATACCGAACGCACAGTTGCGGTGTTGTCGGCCTTCGGATGGATCATGTTGTACAGATCGGAGACTTGGCGATCGCTATCGGCCAAAATGGGATAGTTTAAGGTAACGCTTTGGGTTTCTTCGATATCTTTAATCCATCCTTTGTGGGAATCTGCGTCGTCTACACTCAAAGCCAAAACTTTGACGTTCCGCTTGTCAAATTCTGGCTTCAAACGGGCAACTTCTCCGAGTTCGGTGGTGCAAACTGGAGTATAGTCGGCAGGGTGAGAGAATAAAACCACCCAGCTATCTCCAGCCCATTCGTAGAAACTGATATCTCCCATGGAGGAGGATTGTTTAAAATCTGGTACCTGGTCGCCGAGTTGTAAAGCCATAGTTACACTCCTTTGTATTTCCGAATCATTCTCAATCGAGGTTCCACTTGCTATCATGCCATAAAACTACGGTTTTCCTACCGGAGTTTAGCTCTTTTTTACGAAAAAGTTTCTCGAAGAATGGAGATGGGATGTCTGGAAGGAGCGATCGCAATTCTGTGCCAATGGCAAGCCGAATAATCAAAAACCACAAATTATTCTTCTTTACCCATTTATAGCTTTTTTTTCATGAAAAATGTGAATGCTTCTAGGGGTCTGGCAACTCTTTTCTACAATTTCAGGGTTAACCGTTCACCCCTACATGGTTCTCCTGTTTGCGTTTGCTTTGAAATTGCTATAGCTGAATTTAGTGGAGAATCAATTAGCTAGATTGGTTTTTCTGAGGAATCCGCTTTAATTTTACAAGAAAATTCTTTTTATGGAAAATCAACCAACAATCCTGGGTGGTAAGGAGACAATGTCTACTCTGGGATTTGTATGTAGTTTTCTCTATGTGGATATTTCTATCCAGCATGAGAGATTGTCGCGATCGCTTTTCCCACAAAATGAAACTAGATTCGCTCCTAGTTGGACTGTCTTGTCTTGAATTGCAAATTGTTGGCACTAGAACAAATCAGCGGTCATGTCTTCGATGAAACTATTGGTCATTTCGGTGGCAAGTTCTGAGGTGGTTTGCTCGGGTATAAAGGGTGTAATATCTAGATCGTTGTTGCTGTTATTGTTTGTTCCACCATTGGTGCCATC
>CAYZHY010000139.1:0-9023 GCA_964477525.1 uncultured Geitlerinema sp.
TTTCTCCCGACCATACTACGAAAATTGTCTTTTTGGATTGGTTTCTCCAGAACCAATGGACAGGAAACGAACCTACATGCTTGCTGTATTGGTGGAGGAAAAAGCGATCGCGCAAAATACTTTACTTGCACGGCATGAATCCAAAGGCATCCAACTCTCAGGTTGAAGCCAGCTAAAGCCAAGCTGAAACACAGCAACACTTACCTGCGTCGCGCTTTATGGCGTACTGTTGTCCATGCCATTGATGTCATTAGTAGAAGCCGAACTTGGCAACGCATCCACGAACCTTTGAAACTTGGGGACCAACGATCGAAGACAAACTTCCCCCTTACCAAATGTTGGTAGGTTCAATAGTATTCAGTTAAAATAGCTACAATAGTTTCGACCAATTTGAAGTATGATAATAATAAAAAACTTTTTCCTAAGCTTGTCGAAGGCGACAAGGGCGCGAATGCCATAGCCATATTTTCATGGATTCCCTGCTGGGAAAAGTAGGTCGCGATAACCAACTGTTTGAATGGGTAATTGCCACTTTTGATGGTATTTTTGAACTTGTTTTGCGTCCCAAAGGCTCCAAAAGCTTTGTTCTTTTGCTCAAGCGTTGGACAACAGAGTCCACCGGCTGGTGTCGGTGCTTAAATCAAGACGACGAATGTTCTTGTGAAAGTATCGAAGCTTGATTGACATGGCCTCGCTCCAAGTTCTTTCGAGGCGTTTAGCCTGAACTGCTGAAATTTTTTCGATAGCTTCTCGGGGATTCATCTACTATTTATGGTCAACGTACTATTTGTTGTACGGATTTATTAGAAACCGATTATGCAGTTCTTGCCCAAAAAGACATAAAGCCGTTGGCCAAGATTCCGATGAAATCGCTCGTATCAAAAGATTGAAGAATATTTGTATAGCAGTGAAGTTTTCGTTTTGTTGGGTTTTGACACGCAGTTTTTTCAAAAAAACTAAAAAATCGTATGGTTGCGCTTTGGTACTCGATCTATCACTATAATTTTTGCCTGCGAACTGAAAGTTCTTATTTTTTATGAGTACCAAGCAATATTTTCATTTTTGACGACGGACTATAAATTAAGAGAATTTTATGACTATTTTCCTTTTAATGTTCAGTTCCGTTTACTTGTATATTGCTTGGATTTTACTGTCCTATCAATATTTCCAGCGCCAGCGAGATAAAATTCCCTTTCGCGTTCACGTGAACGGTATTCGAGGGAAATCAACTGTCACTCGATATGTATCGGCAGTATTTCGAGAAGCAAGATATCATACCTTTGGAAAGACAACGGGAAGTGCAGCTCGAATTTTACGCCCTGATGGTCAAGATTATGATTTTCATCGTCGAGGTTATGCCAACGTGAACGAGCAAGTAAAAATGTTGAAAAATTTTGCTCGTCAAAAAGCGGAAGTAGTAGTTTTAGAATGTATGGCAGTTAATCCAGTTTATGCTCAATGGTTGGAAGACAAAGTTACGCGATCGCATATAGGAATTATTACCAATGTACGCTACGATCACCCCGACCAAATGGGATATACCTTAGAAGAAATTGCCGAATCTCTTTCCAATACTATACCCGAAAATGGAATTTTAATTACAGCTGAATACAATTTAAAACTACTGAAAATTATCTACAATCGCGCCAAACAAAAAAATGCGAAGGTTATTGTTGCCAATCACTATCAAGTTTCTTCTCAAGATTTAGAAGGATTCACTCATTTTGCTCACGAAGAAAATATTGCGATTGGTTATGAAATTGCCAAGTTATTTAAACTTTCTAAAGAAAGGGCGCTTCGAGCCATGCAATCTGCACCAGCCGATCCAGGTGCGTTTCAAATCGAGTATTTGCAGTTTCAAGAAAGAACGATCGCTTGGGCAAACTTGTTTGCAGTCAACGACCGAGAAAGTTTTATATCTGTTTGTTTAAAATTATTTCAACAACTAGCTAATTATAGCAAAGTAGCTATTCTTAACAATCGATTCGATCGTCCGGAAAGAGTAGAATTATTTGTAGGATTGGTTAAGGAGTTAGAGTTTCATAAAGTAGTTACCTTAGGTGCTTATGAAGAAGAGGTTAGGCAATTTTTTCCCAGCGGAACCGAGCAGCTTTTGCAATTGGGCTTTTCTACAAGTTTTAAAAACGCCTCTGCCGAACAGATTTTGTCTCAAATTGTGTCAAAAACGGATGAACAGAAAATTTTGATTATTGGTGCTGTGAATATCCATACCGAACAAGCTGAAAAATTGTTGCATTTTTTTGAAGAACATAACACGAATTAAATATTTTGGAGTTTCCAAAAAGTAGTGATACTTTCTAGATATCCTGCAGGCTAAACGATTGGTAAAATTTTATTAAAAGCTTTATTGTACCTTAAAAAAATATATTCAATAGTAAAAATTGAACTCCCTATTTTTAAGGTAGGTTTTGGGAAAGATGAACTGTCTCTATCTTTCAGAAATTGTATTACGCGAATCGTTTTTAAAGGGAGTTTTACACTTGTGGAAGCTAAATATGTACAAGTCTTGTTGGTCAATATTGTAAAAATGCTTGAAATACTTGCTCCAAATGGAAAGTTATCGATTGACATTAACTCTGTTCGGTTATATTGGGAAAATTCTATACAAAATTAAACCTCAGAACGCTTTGTGTATGTAGACAAATTTGGATAAATAAAAATACGAAATTTGACCGATAGTAAAATGAGCGCAGAAACAATATCCAATTTTTACCATAAAAATAAGTTTGGCTCTCGTGTTGGTTTTATATCCAGAAATAACAATCAAGCATGGTTAGGGTACCACTAGGCAAGGCTTGGATAGTTATAAAAAAATTTTTGTTAAATTTTTGATAAATAGAATTACGATGTGGAACTCTTTAAAAAGAACCGTAAATTAAAACAATGCTGGAATTACTAAATACTCCAGAAATTCAGAGAATCGCCTTAATTGTGGGAGCGATTGTTGCGATCTACTATAAAAATACCTATAACATTACCCCAGGAGGTATCATCATTCCCGGCGTTTCCATCGTTTTGTTTTTAATGTCGCCGATTTGGTATCTCACGGTTATTTTGTTATCTTTTCTGGTTTACTGGATCTACAATCGTTTTTTAAAAAAGGCGAATTACAAACGTCGTACCCCCATGTACGTGCTTTCTGCTCTTTCCATAGGAATGGCCCATCCCATCTGGATTGCGTACAGCCAATTGGGATTTCTGGATCCTACACTTGACAGTCTTTCAGGTTCTTTATTTCCAGGTATTATAGCGTTTACCTGTACTCGCCAAAAAATAGGGGCAGTATTTCGTGGGCTACTAATAACAACTGCAATAACTGGCACGATTGTTGTTGCTATTTACGCCATCGGTAATAATATTTTAGGACTGGAATTTAATACGCTACAGGAGGTGTTTCGAGGAAAAGAAAGACTGCGCATTGAATTTCCTCTCATTCAATTCTATGTCGTACTGGCGATTGGGTATTGGTTTTATCGTCGCGCCCAAATTCGTCCGGGAGGATATATTGTTGCACCGGCAGCAGCCGAGCTGCTGATCGAACCAGTAAGTGCTGTCATTTTTTTAACTGGTTGCTTTGTTGTTTATTTTACTACAAAAGCTATTTGCGAAGCAAGTTTGAGTGTAGGATTAAATCGTTATTCTTTGGCATTGTGTTTGAGTACAATTTTTGTATGGGGAACGGAATTAATTGTTATACACATAGACTCTACCATCCTTCTTTTTCAAGGTAGTAGCTTTCTTTCTATTATTGCTATGTTATCTTATGTTAACGATGGAATTTTATACGGGCATAAAAATGTATATTTATATATGATTGCAAGTATAGCGATCGCGATTTTGTTAAAGCTTGGCTTAGAAGTCATAAGTTGGTTGCTTATTTGATTTTGCATGAGGTAAAAATGTGGTTCGTTTCTAGAAGGAAAACCCTAGTTTACTTAGGAAATGGTTTGTTAGGTTTGGGCTTTAGTTTTCTATTGTCTGGTGGTTGGCTGCTTGTAAAGCATCGTTCCGCCAAGAAAACAAAAATAAAAATCGCACAGCATCCAGTTGATTTTTTAGCTAAAATTGACACTCTCAAACAAAAAGCTCCTTCCAAGTATTCCAATCAATACCAACCTCCTACAAGAAAGGAGTTAGAAAAATTTAGGGATTTAGCAAATGTTTTATTATCGCAAGATCTTGAGAAAGCACAAGAGTTGGCAAACAATATTGGTTATAAATTTGTAAAATGGAAAGATAAATCTAGCCAGCAAACCTTACTGGGTTCGATCGAAAAAAGCGATGGTCAGAATTTTTCCAGAGGCTGGGGTTCGTATTTTATCAATCCCTTTGCACAGAACAATTATTTTATAGAATCGCCACATATTCTTTTCGATCGTTTTACCCCAGAAATTGCAGCCAAAGTCTTCCTTTTGTCAGGAGCTCGCGGTTTTTTAATGGCAGGCGCTCATCGTCATGCCAACGGAACGGGAACGGCTGACGTTTGCGATCCTATTGCTTCTATTTTTCAACAAGTTCACAAATCTTGGAGTAAAAAAGGAGCCAAAATTTGGCAACTTCATGGGTTTGCAGATCCAACCGCTAAAGGATTTCCCGAAACAACAAAAGTTGTTTTATCAACAGGAACTGGTGAAGTTTCTCAACAAGTAGTTCGACTTGATGAAATTTTAGAAAATTGGGGATACAAAAGCTATGTTTACAACGAGTTATCTGCCAACCATGCCCTCAACCAAAAGCTTAACGGGGAACTAGAAGGTACAACTTTTTCTCCTTTAGCGGGTACTGAAAACGTGCAAGGAATTTATAGTCGCCAAGTTGGAGCTGATTTTATTCATATTGAAATTGATAGCAGTATTCGGTCAAACAAACAAAAACGAGAACGTTTTGCCCAGGTAATAGCTGATGCCATTCGTCGTTTAAGTAGTGTTATACAATTTCCTGAATAGTCTGCAAGAAATAATAGGGGCATTTTTTTAGGGGCGCTCGCGTGTTGCGCCCCTACCAAAGAACTCGGGAAATCCCAAAAAATCATTATTTTTCAGAAATGGTATTAAAATTTCTTAAAAGTTATTCTTCAAACCACATTTCTTTAGGAATTTTCAATTCTACTGGTGTTCCCGCTTCCAAAAAACGTTCCTTTGATTTGGGAAAGTCCATGATGGCAAGTTGCACGTAGACAGGTCGGTTGATGGAACCTTCAAACTGATATCGCGCTCGCACATCATCGCGCAAGCCTCCCGAACGGTCGATTTTGCTGATTTCGGCGCTGTAAGTTCGATCGAGTTGTCCTTCAAATTCAGGAATAGTGACTTCTACTTTTGTTCCCGGAGATATTTGAGAGGCTTGGTCTTGAGTAAGAAAGGCATCCACAGTAGGATGTTCGTTTTCGGGTCGCAAAATAAGCAAGGTTTGGCCGATTTGGATATTTTGTCCGGCAGGTTCTTCGATCTTGTAAACCGTTGCTTCCAATGGTGATTTGTATACTTTGGATAAAAGATTTTCCTCGCTGGAAGCCCTGAGATCGGGTCTAGGTAGCTGAAATTGTTGTTGTTGGTATTGTTGTTGGAGTTGGTAGATCTCTGTTTGGTGTTGGTTGATTTTGTTTTTGTAAATTGCGATTTCTTGTAAAATTCGTGCAATCGTCTCGGTAGCTTCCTCAGTTTTTGCTTCCAATTCAGGTAACTCGCCATTAAATCGCTCTCCATTGTAAAAACTTCCCCTTTCAATCGCTGCTAATATATCTTGCTTAATGTCCACTTCTTTTCTTGCCTGTTTGAGTTTTCCTCGAACTGCTGCCAGTTTAGCTTTGACATTGTCTACTCTTTGTTCGGCTATTGCTCCTTCTTGCAGCAGAAATTCCATTCTTTGCAGGCGTCTTTGTGCAATTTGATGCTGAGTTTCTAAGGAATCTACTCGTTCGCGCGATTTCTCGAGTTGCTTTCGGGTAATCTCTTGAGAGATTTTTAGATCTTGAAATTCTTCTTGTTTTAGCGATCGCGCAATACTAAGTTTGCCTTTGGCTTCTTCAAGTTTAGCTCTACTGAGGTCAAGTTCTTGCTGGAGGCGATCGATCGTATCCTTTTTATCTCTGATAATTTGCTGGAGGTTGCGTGCCTCATCTTCTGCTACAAATTGTGCCATTCGTTCGTCATATACTCGCAATAAAGGTTCTCCTTTTTCAACCTTCATGCCTTCGCGAATATAAAGTTGGATTAATTCTCCTCGGTGGGTAGAAATAATTTCTTTGAACGAACGAGCGATTGCGGCAGAGTCAATATACATAAAAGCAATCGCTCGATATAAAGCTATGGAAGTAACGGATAAAAGCCCAAAACCGAGTAGAAACAAAAGTACAGAAATTAGTTTCCATCGAGTAGATTTTTTTTGAGTTTTTTCCTCGGTTGTAGATTCGTCTTTTAAGAAATTGGTACTTTCAGTTTTTTCAAGTTCTACCTCTTCTGTAGTTAAGTTTCCTTTTTGAAAATCTTGAATAACACCGTTGAGCAGTTCTTTTTCATGCTGTCGAAGGTTAAGAAAACGAAATCCTGCTGCCTGTTTTTCCCGAGAACGCCATACAATTTCGCTTAATGCATCCAACGAGACTTTTATGCCACCTTTTAAACTCAATGACAGGTGAACTGGTAAGCAGTCTCCTACTTGAAAATTGGTTTCGAAGTGTTCAACTCTAAAACCACCTGTGCTCCAGTTAGATGCTATATGTCGGCTACCATTAATTTCTATAACAATAGGAAAATCAACTCTGGGATTGATTCGTTTTTCATTACTACTTTGCTCGTTGTCGCTTGTATTTTTGTTGTTAGATGTAGAGAAGTTTGTACTAGCCATGGGAATCTCCTGATAATGAAACTATACTTCTTGAAGATAAAGGCACATAATTTCTTAGCCCCTTTCTGGATTTAGATTTAAGATGGGAAACACTTTCCCAGAAGAATAAGCCTGTTCCAACAATCTCCTTTTCTATTATAGAAAAAATGTATTCCTTTTGATTTTTTTTATTATACCGGTGAAGGCGGTTCGCAAAGCGCCCCTACAAAAACGTCTCGATCGTCTCTTGCAGAAAATTAAAGAAATCGTATTAATTTTTAAATAAAAATAAAAAAATATAATTATAAAAAATAGAGCCAAAGCAGTTAAAACTGGTAAGAAAAAGTAAATGGCTAAGCTATTTTGCATTTATATTGATACAGAAGCTGCTGCATGGCAAGGCTTGGAGCCATCTTTTGACGCAGTTTCAATGCGCGACAGCTTATATACCGATAAAAAAATAAGATCTAACAAAATTAAGTTTGGTAAGTATGTTCAAAATTTTTATGTCGTTGGTTTATTTTATTTTCTATATAACTTTTCCAAATACATAAAATTTTTTTTAAAGTTTTACCTTGTGCTAAATTTTTTATAAAAATTTCCGACAAAAATTTATATAGCGTTTTACAGTTTATCGAGGCACACCAAGGTCCCCTCAAATAAGGCTTTCAACACCAAAAATTCCCTGTAGTTCCTCCTTGCTAAAAGAAACTACAGGGAATTTTCGTATTAGTTACCCTAATGGCTAAATTTAAAATTTTGTAAAAATTGATGTACATCAAAATTATTGCAGAGAGAATCTATTTGAAAGTTGCAACAAATCTGGTATTGTTAGGAAATTCAATCTAGATAGGTTTCCTCTTTGTCGGTTTAGCGCTTACGAAAAGAAGTCAAAAAATAAGCACCCAAAACTGCCAAGCTGATACCAGTAGCAGGTTCGGGAACTGATTTAGGATCCGAAACGTGATTGACTTTTGCGAAAATATTGGTTTCTGAAGTACCCCCTTCTTGGGTAATAAATTTCTCAAGCATTGGGTCACTTGCGGAATTGCGAAATCCAACTAACTGCAAGTTAAATTCGCTACCTTCATAGTTAAAACTCTGGCTAGAAAAGGCATTTTCCCAAGAAATAGAATCGGCACAAGGATTGCCTTCATTACTAGGATATTTGCAAGGTTTCAAATTCGTCGTTTCGACAATATCAAACGTAAAATCAAACGTTTGCTCACCTATACTGGCAAAATTTAGATCGAGCGCTAAATCTACAGTAGAAGCAGCTGTTCCGCTAGCAATAGTATTGTTGAAATGACGTAGTTTCCCTAAATCAAAAACTGTGTTTGGCTCTATAGATGTTGAAGAAATACTTTTAAATCCAAGACCACTTTGCCCATCGCCGAGAGCTTCGCCCCAGCGTACTTGACTTTCTCCATTGTCATTAAGAAAGTTTACATTGCTACCATCAACGTTTTTCCAAGTTGCATCGGTAGATTGGAGATTAAGGGTAAGGGAATGAACTGGAGTGGCAAAAGATGCTGCGAAAGTACCTAATACTGCTGTAGAAGCTGCGATTGCTGCTGTCTTAGGAGATCTCATAAAAGCTTTGCTCAAAAACTGCAATGTACGTACTTAAGCTGTTTTGCTTTTACTATTGACGAACCAAATTCTGTATGGTAAAAAGCTACAATTTAAAGCCATTGTGTAGTACAGCTTCAAGGTCCGACAGCTTGTACTTACGTACCCGTACTTAGGTATAGTACAAACACATGGTAAACTTTAGAGCCATCGTTTGGCACAGTTTAAATGCAAAACAACTTATACTTACGTACGTGTACTTAAGTATAGCATAGTATAGTATATTGCAAAAATATAATAGAATCGCATTAGTTTGACCATCTTTAACGCACCTTTATAGACTTAATCAGCTTTTAAAGTTTTATAAAAACCATATTCCGTAGGTTACTCACACTGAGAAATACTATTTTTGGCAAGGTAAACAGGAGGTTGGATAGAATTGTTTCATTCTCAATTATTTGGGAGTAATTTGGCCCATTTTTTAATTTCTGTTTCTAGAACAATTTCAAAAGCGAGAATAAAACAGCCTTAGGAGTTGGAAGGATCGATCGCGATCGCGAAAAGCATTGATGGTATTTTCGACAAATCCCGCTTCGTTAAGGGTG
>CAYZHY010000140.1:0-8964 GCA_964477525.1 uncultured Geitlerinema sp.
AACCAACGAAATCAATATTTCCAATTCAGCAACAATTATCCAGATTCCATGACTTAGAAGCGATCGCTGGTATCATAAATAATTGCTAAAAAAGTGCTGTTCGTTTGTTCAAAAAATATAAAACGATCGCAGACCAATTGGAATTTCGCTTGATGGCAAGAATAGGTCAAATTTCAAAAAATATAAAAATTTTATTATAGTTGCCAATTTTGCGATCGCAGCAAACGAGGATATTTCCATACGATATAAATATGGCTGGTGAAATACAAAAAATTCACGGCCAGCAAAATCCCCCTGCCAATACCAGAACCAACCCAACCCCAAAGCATCCAAGTTGCTCCCAAAACCAATAATTTTTCCACAGAAGAAACCCAGAAACCATATTTTCTAAAATCCCAGTAAGAAATAGGACTGACGAACCGGTATTGGCTAAACGGTAAAAAATGTCGGTGTGCGTCGTCATTGTGAACGGGCAAATCTTCCAGGCAATGTAGCAAAGCGCTGCCAAAAAACAAACCAGCAGCTTGCCAATTCCCCAAATAGCAAATTCCCATGGCCAACCCAAATAATGGAATAGAATGGAAGCCGTGGTTGATATTTAACCAAAAGGGTTGGTAATAAGCACAGGACCAAATTTGCCATTCGGGCAAGCGGCGAACCAATTTCGTCCAAACATAAAACCAATACATAGGAAGGTCAGGAAAAACTGCTCCCACAAGAATGGGAACAGCCATTTCCTGATGGGAAAGCGTTCCTAGGGTAGCCACGTTAATAATGGCATGACTGGGAGTATTCATGAGAAGAAAAAAGCCAACTTTAAAAAAAGAAAACCGAATCGAACTTATTGTGAAGTGCTAGCTTGTTCCCGTTCTATTTGTCTTTGCAATTTGGTTAAGTTTTCTTGAGCCAAGGTATGATCGGGGTTGTTGTCTAAAGCTTTTTTGTAAGCTTCTAAAGCCTCTTCGTGACGTTGCAAATGCCACAAAGCCACCCCTTTGTTGTTAAGAGCATCGGCAAGAGAACGACTTTCCCAATTGCCATTCCCATTGATGGCGCGGTTAAAAGCTTTTAGGGCAGCTTCGTAACGGCTTAAATATAGCAAACTAATGCCACGACCGTACCAAGCTGCGGAATAAGAAGGTTCGATGGCAATTGCTTCTTGATGGGAATCCAAAGCTTTTTCGTATTCCTGTAACTTCTCAAAAGCCGTTCCTCGATAGACCCAAATAGAAGCCAAATCTTGATTGCCTTGCAAAACGCGATCGTATGCCATCACTGCAGCTCGATAGCGAGCTTTTTTCATTTCTTGGTGACCGCGTTGTTTCCAATTTGGAGCTTGGGGCGCATCTTGATACTCCGTATTGGAATTATTTTGAGAAGGATCGGAGAGATTTTCTACATTTTGGGGATTGGGCAAGTTATCTGTCGCCGGCATGTTGGTAGAATCGGGAGTCTCTGTTGCGTTCCCATTGCCCGAATCATTGGAGGAGTTTTCCAAAGACGGCATTTGGGCAACGGCATTTTTCCCAATTGCTAGCGTGGGGGAATGAGAAGCCAACCACCCCATTCCCAAAAAGCAAGTTGCGGTTACCGTGTATTTAATGAGCGATCGCTTCATAGTTCCAAATTCCATCACATCAACCAATACATTTTGATGGTAGCAAGAAATCACCGCAGACGCGTTTATTGGGGTGATTTGGTTATCAACTGCCAGCCTTCAGCAGTACCTACAAGCATAGTTCTGGGCAATTGCAGGTCTTGGCGAACTGATTTTTTGACCAGTAGATAGGGATGGGGAGTTTGCTGCCAGTGTTGTTGGAGTTGCGGCGGCGGCTTGGGAATTACCGTGCGATCGCTGTAAAAATTTAAACTAGGACGGTGGTAAGGATAGGAAGTATAGATAGTAGCATCCACTGGCGTGTGTTTTTGGATCGTTTCAGCAACTGGTTTAACGGGATACGCTTCGTTCAATTCCCACAACCAAGTATCGGTATGAACGAACAAAACCAACGCCACATACATTCCCCAGCCCAAAACCAAGATAAATTGGCGATTGTGCTGCCACAACAGCCAAACTGTACCAGTCATGGTTAAAGCAATAGCCCCTGTCGTCACCGGTAACAGAGGGTCGGTTTTTGTATGGGAGGCGAAAAAGGCAAAATAAACGCTACTTCCCCAACCAGCAATCGCCAAAAGCAACAAAAATCCCATCCAAACGTAGCGGCGAGATACCCATCGGTTAGCCTGCTGGGGGGTAGATTTGGCAGCAATCTCTTGAAAAAGCGTCCAATTTTCCCAAATTTGAGCTAACGAAACGCCTACTGCCAAAGCAAATCCTCCAAAAAAGGGATAGAGATACCAAGGCAGCTTGGTTCCCATAAGAGAAATCGCTAAAAAATAGCCCCCAGTCCAAACCAAAATCAATTTTCCCCAACTGAGAAAGCGGTTTTGCCAGCTCAACATGATGCCGTCGGGGAAAAACAGCAACCAGGGAAACGTATATTTCACCAATTCCCCCACATAGTACCAAGGTGGACCGGCATGGTTTTCTACCGGTTGCCACAGACGTTCCCAAAATTGGGTTTGCAGAGTTTCGGAAAATCGATCGCCGTAGTGTTGCCACTGGAAGACATACCAAATGAGAACCGGTGCTATCCCTAGCAACCCGCCCAACCAAAGATAGCGCGATCGCAGCAAACGCGGTGTATCCCAACAAACAAAACCACCCGCGATTGCAGCTAGCAAGACTGCCACAATTCCTTTGGTCAAACCGATCGAGCCCAGAGATAAACCTACGCCTAAGGTATAGCGCAAATCGCGACGCGATCGCAGCAAACACCACAACAGCAACAACCAAAAGCAAGCCACTGCCCCATCTAACATAGCCAAACGTCCGTGACGTACTACCGGCAATAAGGTTAAATAAACGCAAGCCGCTAAAATAGCAGGTGTCGAACGAGCAAAAATTTCCTTACCCACCGCATACACCATGGGTACAGAAAAAGCTGCCAGCATGGCACCGGAAAACCGAGTGGTCGCCTCGCCAATCCCTGCCACCAAGTAGCTCGAAGCAACCAACCAATGAAACAAAGGCGGTTTGTTAAAATAAGGAGCATCTCCAATCGTGGGATACAACCAACCTTCCCAACTGGTTGATTGATAGATATCGCGCGCCACCTGGGCAACAATTCCCTCATCCCAATCTCGCAAGGGAACGCCACCCAAGTCGCTACCAAAAACGATAATTGCAGCCAACCAGAGGAGCAAAAACCAATATCTCCCTTCTTTTGGGACAATCCCATAGCGACGCATCATTTCCCCCAAACCAAGTCAATACCAATCTATTCCCATTTCTAGGGGCATTTTTATCCATTAAGGTTATTAAAGATTTTTTTACAAATTGACCGAAATCCTGTATATTGCTGGATATTTACGGCTGTTTGTTTTTGAGCGAATATGAGCATTTCTTTTGTTCTAGATATCGCCCTGGGGTTAATTTTCATTTACCTCACCCTAAGTTTGCTAACTTCAGAAATCCAAGAACTTATAAGCACTTTACTGCAATGGCGTGCCGAACACTTAAAAAATTCTATTGAACTTTTAATCTCCGGTAATAAAAAGAACGCCAAGCTCAAAGAAGTTCAACAACTAACCGAAAAACTATATGCTCATCCGCTAATTAATACTTTAAACCACGAAGCTACTGGTGGCGCTGCCAGTTTTTTCCGCAAAATCGCCTCCCCTATTGTTTCTGTTATTAATAAAATTACCAGCGGCGAAAAGATATTTACATCGACCGATAGCGGACCTTCTTACATACCTGCTCCTAATTTTGCCAATAGTTTAATTGAAACCCTAAAACTGCCAGAACTTGCCCATTTAATCACCACTTCCCGCTTGGAACGGTTCAAACAACAAAAGCTCAAAGAAGTTTTAACGATTGTCCATCAAAGTCAATTCAGCGAATCGGGTCGAAAGCCAATTATTAACGAGCTTCGAGATTTAAAAAAAAGCGTTGAGGAAGTGCTTTTAGACTTTCAAGAAAAACGTTCTTCCCTTCCTACTTGTTTCGATCGCATTAAATCGAAAATTGATGATTTTATCGATACATGCGAAACTTTAGAACTGCCTTCAGAAGATAGTACATCAAAGCGGAAATTTTTGCAAAAAATCCGCAGTTTTCAGCGCAATCATTTCGTTGATGAAGAAAAGCAAGTTTTTATTCAAAAGCTTAAGCCCAGTTTGGAAGAAATTATTGGGATTATCCAGAAAAATAAAGACCTTTACGAAGAATTCGAGCAAGCCCTACAAAATAAAGACAATGCTACCTATCAAGAGATTCGCCAGCTCATTGAGATGGTACCAACCTCCGTCAAGGAAAGTATGACTTCCCTCGCCAAACGCATTCAAACCACTGGTGAAAGTTTGGAAGGAGATATGGAACAACTTTCCCAACAGGTGGAAAACTGGTTTGATTCGTCCATGGAAAGAGCCAGTGGCGTATACAAACGCAATTCTAAAGGGGTGGCGGTTTTAATTGGTATTGTGGTGGCAATGATGACCAATGCCGATACGTTTAATATTGTAAACCGTTTATCTAGAGATTCGGTGTTGCGTTCGGCTATTACCCAAAGTGCCGAATCCACACTCGCCCAGCAAGCACAACAAGGTACGCAAGGACCGCAGTTGCGGGAAGCATTAGAAAATAATTTGCAAGAAGTTTCGGTACCTTTGGGTTGGACAGAAACCAATCTCCAACAACAGCAAAAAAATAGTTGGAATGTGCCCTATGCGAAGCGCTTTGTGGGTTGGATTATTAGTGGAATTGCGCTATCTATGGGGTCTACGTTTTGGTTTGGTTTGTTGGGAAGAGTAATTGACATTCGGAACATGGGGAAAACGAGTTCTAAAGGCGTTCAATATACCAATGTTCGGTCTTCTAATTCGGATTCAGTGGATGGTTAAGAAAAAAAATCAATAGAATGCCCAGGAAAAATTTGAATTTGGTGGATCAATTCCTGAAAATCCCAACGTTCGGATTTGCTTATATCCTACCAAAATTGCAGTAGTGAAATTTTTTTGGCGAGGGGGGATTGATTTTGGGAGAATTTTGACATATAATCTAAATAATGGGAATATTGTATTTAATTTTAAAAACTCGTCTATTCCCATTATCTAAAAGTGTCTACTAATAAAATACCATATTTGGGGAGATCGTAGGAAAAAATTTCGCTTTTTTTCTTTCGTTTCTCAAAAACCAAGCCGGAGCCTTTCCACGAGGGAAAAACTCAATCAAATATCGGTGAGTCTATTTTTCCTGCGCAACGTCAGGTCCAAAACTTGCAGGGAGGATTTTTGGTACATCAAAGGGGGCGTAGGTATAAATATTCCCTGGCGTTTTGGCGGCGGCGAGTCAAGCTACAGTCATGGGGGATTGACATTCCCCACATACCACCAACCCCGACAGGGAAAGAGAAAAACTGGCAGTGCGAAGGGGGAAGGCGGCGATTACAATACAGCAGTCGGTCAATTTGGGCGGTTTCTTCGGGGGAAATAATGAGGATATGGGTATTGGAAATGGTATCGCCATTTTTGTAGGTTCAATCGCCGCGATAGACGGGATTAGTAAGCCAACGCCGACTCAGTGGTAACGGAATTTTTTTGCCGTATTTTTTTTCAAATAGCGTACGGCACCGCGCAGGGAACCGTACAATAAAAAGCGATCGCAAAAATCTTGTACCATGGGGCAGTACTGCGCACAACAATATAGCGGTCTTTCCCCCGCCGATACCCAAAAGGGTCTTTTCCTGGTGGTGCTCAAGCTTGCAAGCAATTGCGATCGTGCCCTTAGCGAAGGCGACGGCAGGTTTGGTTTTGTTGAATTTTAGCTAGCAGTTGAGCGATGGCAGTAGGGGAAGTAGATGGCGAAAAAGGAATCTCCTCGTTAATAGCAATAATGTGGATTTGATAGCGCTGTAACTCGGCACGCAGGCGCAAATTTCCGCTACCGAATTGCCCAATTCCTCCCAAGCGCGAACCAACAAATAATCGGCCGGTTCGGTTTCGCTATCTCTAGGAATTGCTGGCGTTGATAGCGACTGCCTCAGTCTTGATATACCCGGTTCACTTCCCATCCCCAAATGCTTTTTCATCGGGGGCAGGTTCTAAAATTAGGTCGCTATAGAGATAAGCAACGATCCGCACCAACCAATTCCTTACGCTTGTGCCAATTCCACCACATTGCCATCCGGGTCGCGAGCAAACAACGCTGCCCGACCGCTAGCACTGGTTTGAATGGGGCAATTGTGGGCTTGTAGCTGGGCTTTGGCGGCTTCTAGGTCGGCTACGCCAAAAGCGACGTGGGGATTGCGCCCCCATTTTTCCTCATTGACGCTAGGCGCTTGATAGCCAGGGGAAACAATTAAATGTAGCTGTTGGTCGCCGATTTGGTACCAAGCCCCAGGAAATTTCATGGGACGATCGACTTTTGGCAAGCCCAAAATGGTGCCGTAAAAATGTTCGGCAGCCTCCAAATCTGACACCAAAATTGCCGCGTGCAGGTAGTGAATTCCTTGCATAGGTTTTACCAATAGCTAAGAAAGCCATTAGCCATCCCTTCAATCCTCCCTTAGTTAGGGAAATAATGAAAAGGGGAATGGCTAACGACATCAAAGTCCAACAGTAACTGAGAAGCAGAAAAACCGGCGTTTAGATGTTGGCCATGACTTCGCGAGCTACTTCCAGGGTTCGATCGATCTCGGCATCTGTATGGGCCAGCGAAGTAAAGCAACCCTCAAACTGGGCAGGAGGTAGATAAACGCCGCGCTCCAGCATACCGCGATGGAAACGGGCAAATTTATTCAAATCGGACTTCTTAGCATCTTCAAAATTGCGCACTGGTCCGTTGGTGAAGAAGAAACCGAACATGCCGTTGATGTAGTCGGCATAGAATTGATGCCCGTTGTCTTTAGCGATTTGCGACAGTCCGGAAACGAGTTTGTTGGTAATGTGGTCCAAATGTTCGTAGGTTCCGGGTTTTTGTAGCAATTCCAAGGTTTTGATGCCAGCGGTCATGGCAAGGGGATTTCCGGAGAGAGTACCGGATTGATACATGGGGCCGGCAGGCGCCACCATGGACATAATATCGGCTCGACCGCCGTAGGCACCTACAGGCAAACCACCGCCAATGATTTTACCGAGGGTCGTGATATCTGGCGTGACACCAAATTTGCCTTGAGCGCCGCCATAGGAAACCCGGAAACCGGTCATGACTTCGTCAAAGGCTAAAAGGGCACCATTTTCTTGGGTAATTTCGCGCAACCCTTCTAGGAATCCGGCATCGGGGGGAACAAAACCAGAGTTGCCGACGACCGGTTCTAGGATGACACCGGCAATTTCACCGGGGTTTTCGTCAAATAGGGCTTTGACTGCTTCTAGATCGTTGTAAGGTGCGGTGAGGGTGTTACTGGTGGCAGCTTTGGGCACCCCAGGGGAATCGGGCAATCCCAGGGTGGCGACGCCAGAACCCGCTTGTACCAAAAACATGTCGCCGTGACCGTGGAAACAGCCCTGGAATTTGATAACCTTGTCGCGCTCGGTATAAGTCCGCATCAGGCGTAGCGCGCCCATGCAAGCTTCGGTGCCGGAGTTGACAAACCGTACCATTTCAATGCTGGGTACGGCGTCAATCACCATTTCCGCCAGGATGTTTTCTTGAACGCAGGGGGTGCCAAAGCTGGTGCCTTTGTCGATGGCATCGTGCAGGGCGTTCACAACTTCGGGATGGGCATGACCGCAAATGGCAGGTCCCCAGGTGCCTACGTAATCTATGTATTCGTTGCCGTCTACGTCCCAAGCGCGGGGACCTTTGACGCGATCGAAGACAATGGGTTGTCCGCCCACCGATTTAAATGCCCGTACTGGGGAATTTACGCCCCCTGGCATCAATTTTTGAGCGGTGGCGAAGAGTTCTTCCGAACGGTTGGTTGTTAAACTCGTGGCAACCAATGCAATCTCCTTTTCTACAAACGTCTTTCCCTTACGATAGGATAAATCGGACCGATGATATGTCCTTTATGCATTATTTATCCTTTATTCACGATGAAATGCAAGTTGGAGAAGATGCTAGAAGGGGTGGTTAGCTACCAACAAACCAGTATAAAATCCAGCCGAACACAAGCAATAATAGGGATTTGCCGATCGCACGCCCCAACCTCCTACCAATGCGTTCTACTTTCGCTTCTACCTCGGCTTCGGGTTGGGTTTGCCAGGAAAGCAGGGTGAGGACGATCGCGACGATGGCAATGGCGTTGGGAATGGGCAAAGCCGGAACCAAGAGCCAACTAGAAGCAACAAACCAATCCCAGTAAATTTTGAAGACGGTTCCGTAAAGGATATATGTTAAAACGGTTAAGGTCAAACCAAATACATTACCCAACAACCGAGCGATTTGGTCGGCTAGTTCCTCGGCTTCGGTTTCGGAACTCGGGTCTTTTGAGGGTTGGGGATTTTGGTTTTGCTCCGATTGGTGTTCTTTTGAGTGCTTTTCTTGTTCGCGATCGCGTTGGTTAGACTCGTTGTCTTCTGGCATCGTCGTCTGATAGTGAATGCTTCTTGGTAAGCGGTTCGCACGGAAACGCTATAGCTGTACTAACTATACGATAATTTTCTCGCGATGTCGTCAAGGTCCCCATGGGCAATTCCACAGGAGTAGCGCACAATTCCTACAAAGAAATAGCGATCGCCCTATGATGGCTAGGACCGTAGCTACACCATCGCCAGATTGCCTTTCACCGGATAGCTTAGCAAAGAAGCCTGTTTGCCTACAGAAAAGTTTCCGTGGGTAAGTTTTGCATTCTGGCTAAGTTATTGTTTCTTTTTTTTCAACAGTCTGCGGATATGGGGAATGCTGAGATTGAGATTGCGTTCCCGTGCCAGTTTTTGTAAGTTTTGGGGATTGTTATA
>CAYZHY010000141.1:0-8850 GCA_964477525.1 uncultured Geitlerinema sp.
GGGGAAGTTTAATTTGGCGCGCGCCATCCCAAGAAGAATCGGCGATTTCGACAAGCAATAGCAAATCGGCTAGTTGGGGGTAGTTGTTGAGGTAGTTGCAATATCTGGTTCTGGTTGATTGTATGGCGGAATTTTCATGGGGGGGTTGGCAGCGAGCGATCGCTCGATCTGACAGCAGTGGGTACAATACCGCTAGCAAACGGCTACAGCAAACAGCATGGCATTTTCCTTTGGCAACCATTTCCACGATTTCTCCGCGAATGAGTTCCACGCGATCGCTGGATGCAAAAAATCCCCACTCTATCAGACGATGAAATTGGTCGATGGTGAAGCGTTTGGTGGTGGCTGCAGGCATGGTAACACCAGGCAAATCGGCTGTGGTAAGATTAGATAAAGCTACTAGCAGTGTACTGTTTCTTGTTCGTTGCTATTTTAGCTGCTATTTTTATTAAGCGATCGTTGGCATCCTGGGTAAGTTCGCATGAAGTGGAACGGACAGACAAAAGCGCAATTTCGCGATACTTTGTGCCATGTTTATCGTACTCCAGTCGATCTGGAAATGTTCGTTGTGGAGAAGGATTTTTGCCGGAGTCTGGCGGAAGTTACTACAGAGACGACTTTACGAGGGAAAGCTTTTCAACTCATCAAGTGGGCAGACAGTCAAGGATGCTTGAACGAATTTTTCGCCGCTTTTTGTGAGGAAAATGCTGGCAATCCCCATGTGGAGCAATTGAAAGCTGATTTGGAAAGCCTTTCCGCTGGCAACGGCGGCAGGGAGAAGTCTACAAGCGATCGCCAAGATTTTGATGGTTCCCAGGAAAGCAATCAAAGCCAGCAAGTGCGATCGCAAACAGCCGAACAGCATGGCAAATATGTTATTAACATCAATGAATGGAAGGGAGGTCGTATTGGCGACAGCTATGACTATAGATGATTTTGCCGGTTGGCTGTTGCGGTGCAGTCAAGGTAAGTTCTATAGTAATAGCAATCCACTCAAATTGATATTAGAAAATGTCACGTTTGGACGCATTAGAAGAAATCCTGAATCGGATCGAACAAAAGCAGCACACTGACGAGGACATTCAAAGCTTACGTCAGTTTTTGTCGGCTAGCGATCGCGAGGTAGCAGAGCGTTTCGCAAAGTACAATGTCAATATTGGGGAAGGCAATAATATTGAAATCGGCGATCGCACTTACGTCGAGTGGAATCAGGAAGCGGTTCGGGAATTGATCGAACAGATTCAAAAACAGTCCTATGCTATTCCGCTTCTGCCTAAAGAACTGCCACAAAAAGACTATCTACGCTTAAAGCATTTATTGGCTTCGGGGAGATGGCGAGAGGCGAACGAACAAACGAGAGTAATTCTTTTGCGAGCTGTTAATACAGAAGAAAATTATCTTAATGACGAACAAATCCAAAATTTCCCCTGCCAAGTCCTAAAAATCATCGATCGTCTGTGGTTAAAATATAGCAACGGACGTTTTGGGTTCAGCATTCAAAAGCAAATTTTCGATGAGTGTAAAAAGATATCCCAACATTCGGCGATCACGTGCAGTGGCGTATTCAAGAAAATTGGATATCTGGCGATCGAGTTATTTATTCTCCCAACAAGGCACCAAAAGGTCATTTACCCTGGGGACTCATACAAGTCGGAACGCTGGATAACGTTTTTCTGGAAGCCTTTATGGAAGGTTTTAAAGTAGCAACCAAAACATTAGTACGCCAAGATTGGCAATTGCAATTAATGGCAGATTTTATGGATTTTGGTACCATTTTTGTAGGTCCAAAAGATTTTGATAAAGAAGACTTTAAACGAGGCATGAAATACGAACTGGCACAAGAGGAGGCTTGGTGGGAAGGAAATAGAGTAGAAGAGTTGAAAGTTCAGAAGCTTTTTTCCCTACTGTATACTTGCCCAAATCTATAATTTGTTGTAGGTAAATCAGATCCATCAGATCTATGAATTCAGAATATGTAATTTCCTTTTTGAAGGAGAGCGATCGGGTTTAATCAGACTCAGGGCAAGCTTTTGGAAAGGGGGGATACCATTTCCTCAAAGTGATGTAATAGATTGAAATGAAAGCCCCCCCCTTATTAAAGTTTTCCCTGAATTGGCCAAAGGGGAGATTGGGGGGGCTCTATAGCGATCGTTTTCTGTCAGAAATGGTATTAGCGTTTGATTTATAGCGTAATTTTCGAGAAATAGTATAACAACCAAAATCCATACATATGCCAACGATTTCCTTAAATAAAATTAATCAAGTTTTCCTACTTTTTCCCGTGAAAGAACGATCGCAACTTGTCGGTGAGCTTTTCCACCAATCCCTGTTGCTGGTCTTGACCGCTATCGGCTTCCACACGCTGGACCACCTCTGGCGGCAAATCCAACAATTGTTTTAATTTTTGATAGGCTTGGGCTTCTTCCGGATTGATCTTCGGTTCTGAAGGACTCCGAGAACTGGAAGCAATGACCTCGTATCCCAGATGCAACACCAACTCCCGTTCTTCTTGGCTTTGCAGGTGAGGGGTAAGCTCTTCCAGCGGAATATTTTGCATCATGTAATCCCGCAGTTCCGATTTGAGGGCATCTCGCTGTTGTTCCTCTTGGGCAAATAATTCGCTAAATCGGTCCAACATGACATCGACTTCGGTGGTGGATAGTTCCCCATCCGACCACGCCATGGCAGCGACGATGCGCAGCATGTTCATTTGGTGGGGATTGATAGAGGGTGGTGGAGGCGGTTGTACGGCCATAATAAGGTCTCCTAGGTGCGATATTGTTTGGCATTTTAGGCCAGTTATGGTGCGATCGCGATCGTTTGTTAAAAATTTTTATCAAAAACGAACCGCCCATGGGTTTATTTCCATGTAGGGGCAACCCCGGCGCGATTGCCCCCTTAACGCAATTCCCTACGAATTCAAAGAATCAATGGAAATTCCCAACCAACGGGAGAAATTCTCCTGTTGTTCGCGGGTGGTCTTGGCAAGTGGTTCGATTTGATAGTTACTGGGTTGCGGTTTGCCTAAGGTAACCGTACAAGTGCGCAATTCGTCCTCGTGGAAAACTGTTAGCTGCACTTGGTCCCCTGGTTGGTAGGCTTGCAGGCGTTCCGGGAGTTGTTGGCTGTTGACCCGAAAGCCATCCAATGCCACCAGTTCGTCGTTGGCGTCGATGCCGGCTTGTTGCGCGGGCGACCCTAGTTCTACAAACTTGATGGTTTCTTTACCATTTTCTGTCGCTGCTGTCAACCCCAGGCGCGGCGGTTTGTCGGTGGTGTCTTCTGGTTTCACCCGCAAACCAAAGGCATGGAGATAGTCATCCAGGGGCAGTTCTTC
Organism: uncultured Geitlerinema sp.; assembly: GCA_964477525.1. Taxonomy (GTDB): domain Bacteria; phylum Cyanobacteriota; class Cyanobacteriia; order Cyanobacteriales; family PCC-9228; genus PCC-9228. The sequence goes on from CAYZHY010000141.1 coordinate 3,338, forward strand.
GGTTCCGTGGATGTAGCGTTGGAAAAACTCATCCATGTCGGTTCCGGCAGCTTGCGCGATCGCATTTTGCAATTGTTCGGCGGTATAGCCCGTTTCTGACTTGCCAAACTCTTCCCAAAGCGATCGCATCACCGTATCCAGCGATCGCTGGTTTTTACTATTTTGCCGAATCAGTAAATCCAGCAGAAAGCAAACCAACTCCCCTTTCAAATAATACGAAATCTGTGAATTGTCGCTGTTGGCATCCCGGCGGTATAGCTTAATCCAAGCATCAAAACTAGACTCGCTCACCGGTTGTACCTGACGACCCGGCGTATTCAAAAACCGCGTCACATCTTTACTGAGTTTATCCAAAAATGCCTGAGTGCTGTAAATCCCAGCCCGCAGCGGAATCAGCAAATCGTAATAGCTGGTTGCCCCTTCGCAAAACCACAGCGACGGCGTGTAGTTCTCCCGTTCGTAATCAAACGTTTCCAACTCCTTAGGTCGAATCCGCTTCACATTCCACAAGTGGAAAAATTCGTGGGCAACCAATTGCATAAATCGTTCGTATTTTTCCCGAACTTGAAAACCCAACCGGGGATAGTTCAACGAACAGCTATTTTTGTGTTCCAAACCGCCAAAACCGGAACCCGATTGATGCAACAAAAAGATATAACGGTCGTAGGGCAAACCGCCGTAAATTTGTGCCTCGGTTTGAATAATTGTTTTGGTATCTTCAATAATTTGATGGGGGTCTGCATTTCCTTGCCCCCAAATGGCCAGTTCGTGGCTTTTCCCCAATACGTCAAATTCGTAGCTGGTGTGGTTGCCAACTTCAAACGGACTATCCACCAGCGTATCGAAATCCGGGGCTTGGTAAGTATATTCGGCTTTGCCAGCGGTTTCTAGCGGCGTAGTTACCCGCCAGTGGGGATAGGGAGGAACCACGGTAATCTGCAATGGTTGGTCCTGCCACTGAGGAACGTACAAACACAACGCTGCGGGATTAAAATAACCGTGGGTCAGATCCAAATGGTTGGTGCGTACCGTGAGTTCGTTGGCGTAGACCCGATAGCGGATGCGAATGTCATCAACCCCCTCAGTTTGGATTTGCCAGTGGTTTTTGCTGGCTTTGTTCCAAGAGAGGGACGTTTCTTGGTCTTGGGGGTCTTCTGGCGTGGCAGCTGCGGCGGTGAAATCTTGTAAATGGCGGGCGTATTCCCGTACCAAATAGGAACCAGGGGTCCATACTGGCATTTTCACATCCAATACATCGGACGACCAGCCCCGAATATGTAGCGTTACCTCAAATAAATGGGTTTCGGGATGGGGCATGGCAACTTGGTATTGGATGGGGGTTACCACTTGGGAAGTTTCGCTGGATTTGGTTTTAATCGCTTGAGTCATGAACTTTTGTCAACTGGCATCGGCAACAGCAAAAATCGGCCGGATGGCAGCCGATTTCTTTTCTGATATTTTCTACTGTTACACAGCAAACTTCATACGTGATCCGCCAGATGGTTTAATTGTTTTAAATTTACCAAATACATAACTTCGCTTTCCGCGTCAATTTTTAGCCAACCCTTGTTGTATAGCTTTTCGATAATTTGGCTAGTTTGTTCCACGCTAATGTCGGAAACATCTGCCAAATCCTGGTGGGGAATATTAAAAATTTCTGCCCCTTCTTCGTTGACTTCGCCATAGTTTTCTGCCAGCCAGACCAACGTATTCGCCAATTTTACCGCTGGCGGAGTATGGCGCAATAAAAAACGCCAGTTGGTTTGACGCAGCCGCCTGACCATTAGCTGCAGCATGCGGTGGTGTAGCTGGGCATCTTTGAACAGGGTTTGGATAAACCGTTGGGCAGATACGCTAATTAACTTAACATTTGACAGGGCAATGACATCCGTGGAACGGGGGGATTCGTCGAGGATTGCCATTTCGCCAAAAAAATCTCCACGACCTAAAATCGCCAGCGTCACCACCCGGTCTCCGTAAAAACGGCGTACTTTGACCCAGCCAGAGGCAATAAAGTAAACGGCATTCCCCCAAGCGTCTTCCATCAAGACGGCACGATTGGCGGGATATTCGTGTTCTACGCTGACAGAAAGCAACCATTCCAAGGTTTCGGGACTAGCGCTGTTGAAAAGGGGGAAAAGCTCGGTAAAAGCTTCTGTTTGCATGAAAAATCGCGAATTCTAGCAATCCGGGTGAGGAAATCCTATATGCCAATGGGAGGAAGATGGGTTTTGACCCTGCTATTCAACTTCCCCTTCAATTTCCCCTATACGATTGGGGGGCCAAAAGCGGATAACGGCACGACCGATAATTTTATCCCGGGGGACAAATCCCCAGTAATGACTATCATAGCTGTTATTGCGGTTATCTCCTAAGACAAAATAAGAATTTTCGGGAACGGTGGTTTTGGGATAGTGGTACAAGGGTTCGTTGGCAATGTAGTCCTCGTCGAGGGCTTTGCCGTTAACGTAAACTTGTCCGTCCTCAATTTTAATTGTGTCCCCAGGAAGTCCAATTATGCGTTTAATGAAGGCATCGTGGTAGTGTTTTTCTTCCAGCTTGTTGGTGGGTTCAAAAACCACAATGTCCCCGCGTTGTGGGGTTTGGAAGTTATAGGTAATTTTGTCAACGAGTAGGCGGTCGTTAATTTGGAGGGTGGGTTGCATGGAACCGGAAGGGATGTATCGCGCTTCGGCGACAAAGGTGCGAATGCCGAAAGCCAGCAAGACGCTAAGGGTGAGCGTTTTGGCTGTTTCTACCCAAGGATTTTCTTCGTGGTCCTGGGTGTTGTTGGTTTTGGGTTTGGGCTTGTTGGGATTGGGGGAGTTGGGTTGGGAATCTTCTTTTGGTGGTACGCGACTCATAGACCAAAGGGGTTGTGGAATGAGAGGACAAGCGTTAAGGAACTGTATTCAACCGGTATATACTACCAATTGATACAATTATCTGACATTCCCATTGTATAGCGATCGCGAATCGATTAACTAGATGCCATGGATTGGGTTTTGAAAGCGATCGCCTGCTGCCAAAATGGATGTATCCCTACTATTTTAGATATCTTGCGCTCGAAAAACAGGAATTTTAGGAAGGATTCATGACCCATTCTTGTTCAGCTGGTTTGGTAATTCGCAAAGCCTACATTCTCCTTTCCGACGACAGTTGGCTGTTGGGAGACGTACAGATTCGCGACGGTCAAATTGTGCGAATTGCTTCTGAAATTGAGGAAACCGGCGACGGCGAAGTGAATGCAGAAGGTTTAACCCTGCTGCCTGGGGTTATCGACCCGCAGGTTCATTTTCGCGAACCCGGTTTGGAACATAAAGAAGATTTACACAGTGCCAGCCGCGCTTGCGCCAAAGGGGGTGTTACGTCATTTCTGGAAATGCCCAACACCAAACCGATTACCAGTACGCAAGCGGCTTTGGATGACAAACTCCAACGCGCTGCCCAAAAGTCTCTGGTCAATTATGGCTTTTTTATCGGCGCAACGGGGGAAAATACGGCAGATTTGCTCTCTGTCAATCCCACACCAGGTATTAAAATTTTCATGGGGTCCATGAAAGGCGATTTGTTGGTGGATACGGAAGCGGCTTTGGAACCGATTTTTGCCCAAGGGGAACGGTTGATTGCCGTTCATGCGGAAAATCAGGAACGCATCCGCCAACGCAAGCAGTTGTTTGCTGGCTTTCACGACCCCAGCTTCCATTCTTTGATTCAAGACAATCAAACGGCGTTGGATGCGACGCAGTTGGCGTTGAAACTATCGAAAAAATACCAAAGGCGGCTGCATATTTTGCATTTATCCACCGCCGACGAAGCACAACTGTTGCGCCAGGAAAAACCGGCTTGGGTGACGACTGAAGTAACGCCGCAGCATTTGCTGTTGAATACGTCTGCCTACGAAAAATTGGGAACTCTAGCCCAGATGAACCCACCCCTGAAATCGCCGGCGGACAATCAAGTTTTGTGGCAAGCTTTATTGGATGGGGTGATTGATTTTATTGCTACCGACCACGCCCCCCATACGTTACAAGAAAAGGCTAAAAGCTATCCCGATAGTCCGGCGGGTATGCCAGGTGTCGAAACGTCGCTGCCGTTGTTGCTTACCCAAGCGATGCAAGGACGCTGTACGGTGGCCCAGGTGGCGAATTGGATGTCGAAGGCGGTGGCAACCGGATACGGTATTCCCAATAAAGGTGCGATCGCGGTTGGTTACGATGCGGATTTGGTGTTGGTGGATTTACAATCGTACTATCCAGTACGCCGGGAAGGTTTGATGACCCGCTGCGGTTGGAGTCCTTTTGAAGGTTGGAATTTGACGGGATGGCCGGTGACGACGATTGTTGGCGGTGAGGTGGTTTACGATCGCGGTACATTTCGCGATCGCCGCTGCGGCCAGGCTTTGAGCTTTACTGGGTCAACTTTATCCGATGCCGAGTCCTCCCAAGATGGTTAAAATAGAAAGTACGTTAACGAAACTTCACAATACAGGGGCCAAGTTTTTAAGGAAAATGACAGTAACCAAAACACCGGCAGCCGTAGGCTGGGAAAAATATTCCTGGATGTGGCAGGGATACCACATTCGCTATACCGTCGTGGGAACGGGGCAGCCTTTGCTGCTGCTACACGGATTTGGCGCGTCCATCGGTCACTGGCGTAAGAATATTCCGGTTCTCGCCGCCCAGGGATATCAAGTTTACGCGATCGATTTGCTGGGATTTGGCGATTCGGACAAGCCAGCTCTGGATTATAGCTTGCATTTGTGGCAAGCATTGCTGTGCGATTTTATCAGCGATCGCATTCAAAAACCCACCGTTTTCGTCGGTAATTCCATTGGCGCGCTGCTGGCTTTGATGGTGGCAGCAGATTATCCGGAACATACCGCAGGTGTGGTTTTAATCAATGCTGCCGGTGGTTTGAACCATCGCCCGCAAGAACTTAATTGGCCGTTGCGCGTGGTGATGGGCACTTTTAGCAAAGTTACGCAAGCGCCCGTTATCGGTCCGATGGTCTTCCATCAAATTCGCCAGCGGCATCGCATCCGCCGTACTTTGTATCAAGTTTATGCCAACCCAGAAGCAGTAACTGAAGAGTTAGTGGATTTATTGTACCAACCTTCCTGCCACGAAGGTGCGCAAAAGGTCTTTGCGTCCATTCTCAACGCACCTGCCGGTCCCCATCCATCGGAGTTGCTGCCGAAAGTGGACTGTCCTATGCTCGTCTTGTGGGGAGAAAACGACCCTTGGACCCCCATCAGCGGTTCTGCAATTTATCAGAAACTTGCCCAAGAAAAGGATGCGGTGGATTTCTTCTCTATACCACAAGCCGGTCACTGTCCCCACGACGAACAACCGGAAACGGTGAATGGATATATTGTAGACTGGCTAGCGGCGCATTTCGCGTAGTTGGTTATAACGACCGTAGGGGCAGCGCCCCCGTGCCTGCCCCGTTCAAAACAGCAGCGCCCCCGTGCCTGCCCCGTTCAAAACAGCAGCGCCCCCGTGCCTGCCCCG
>CAYZHY010000142.1:0-8747 GCA_964477525.1 uncultured Geitlerinema sp.
CAACCGTCAGAATCTCAACCGTCCGAAACCGAACAGCCAGCCAATCAGACTGAATAGGACATAAAGATTTTGCAATCCAAAAAGCGATCGCTTTCTTATTAAAAAGATAGCAAAAATAGGGTGGGCATTTGCTCACCCTAGAAAATGCTTTTTTGGTGTCTTCTCAATATATTTTCTCGAGCTTCAATGAAAAAAAATTGGCATCGCTATTTTTAAAACAGAGTCAAGCATTTTCGCTGTATTGGCTGCTGGTAATTTTTCCCCGAAAAACCACATACTGATAAATATTGTAAAACAGCATAATCGGAATCAAGAAACCAATAAAAATCAGCATAAACACCAACGCACTGGAAGACGCCGCCGCCTCGTAAATCGTGACTTCCGGAGGAATAATATAGGGAAACACGCTAATCGTAATCCCAAAGAAAGAAATCAAGAAAATCACAATCGTCCACACAAAAGGAGCCACATCGCGGCGTTGGTTCAAACTCCGCATCAACTGCCAAAAAGCAATCAACGCCAACCCCGGCACTGGCATAGAAATATACACCCAAGGCTGGTCAAACCAACGGTGGAAAATATGTTCGTAGAAAATCGGCGTTATGATGGTAACAATCACAGCCGGAATCACCGTGGTCCAAGCTGCCAATTTTGCCGTTTTGAAGTGGTTTTCCTGTAAAGCACCTTCCGTTTTCAAAATCAAATAGGTAGACCCAATTAAAACATAGCCTTGGATGGCTGTTAGCGCTACCAAAGCCGAATACCAGTTCAACCAATCCCAAGAACCACCAGCAAAATTGCCATCGGCATCCACAGCAATTCCCGAAACCACACCGCCGAGGGCAAATCCTTGGGCCAAAGCCGCTAAAAAGCTACCACCGGCAAACGCGAAATTCCACAATACTTTATTATCGGAATGTTCCCGAAACTCAAAAGCTACGGCGCGAAAAATCAAACCGAAAATCATGAGCATAATGGGAATGTACAAAGCATGGAGTAACGTACTGTAAGCCACGGGAAAAGCACCAAACAAAGCGCCTCCCATTAACACCAACCAGGTTTCGTTGGCATCCCAAACGTTACTCAAACTGGTCATAAGAATACCGCGACGTTGTTCGCTGGAACTAGTTAGCGAGAGAATGCCCACACCTAAATCAAAGCCATCGAGAACGATGTAAATAAACAGAAACAAACCCAGAATGACAAACCAGACTTGGGGTAAAAACTGTTCTAAGGTTTCCATGGTTTCCTCCTCATATTACCGGGTTTCTGCCGGACGGCTATCGGGAAGATGTTGTGCTTTAGAAGTGCTGATGGTTTCTTGGTTTTCTTCTCCAGGAACTGGCAGGTCAAAGTTCGGACCTTCGCGCAAAATCCGGCTACCAAAATACAAGGCCGACACCAGCAAAACCAGATAAACCGCACTAAAGCCAATTAAAGAAGCCAGTACATCCGCTGGTGGTAAATCCGATGCTGCTTCTGCCGTACGAATTTCGCCGTAAACGGTCCACGGCTGTCTGCCGACTTCTCGTACAATCCAGCCAGATTCAACGGCAATGTAGCCCAAAGGTGCGTTCAATATCCAAGCACGCATCAGCCATTTTTGCTGGGAAATGTTGCTATCAGCGAGCTTACCGCGAATCCATTGCAATACGCTCCACAGCATCAATCCCAGGAAGATAAAGCCAATGCCGACCATAATGCGGAAGGAGTAGAAAACCAAGGCAACCATACCGGGTCTGTCTTCTGGTTTCCATTCGCGCAATCCTTGAATGGATTCGGAAACGGTGGGTTGCAGTTCTAGGATGTATCCCAAGCCGTTGGGAACTTTGACTTCCCAGTCGTTGGTTTCGGCGGCGGTATTTGGCCAGGCAACCAGGTTCCAATCTGCGGATTCGCCGGCGGGAATGGTTTCCCAGAGGGATTCGATGGCGGCGAGTTTGGAGGGTTGGTGGTGCTGTACTTGTTCGCCGCTGACGTGACCTACGTAAATTTGCAGGGGTGCGATGACGATAATGGTAGCTAAAACAATTTTAAGCGATCGCGCAAAGAATTCTTGATGGCGTTGGTTGATAATATACCAGGCGCTAATCCCACCAATGACAAACAATGCCGTTTCCACGGCACCTAGGGACATGTGAGCGACGCTGGCCAGCATGGAGGGGTTGAAAATGGCCTGGAAATAGTCGTTGACAAAGAATTTGCCATCGGACATTTCCCCACCAACGGGGGTTTGCATCCACGAGTTGGCGCTGATAATCCAAAAGGTAGATAGGTTGGCACCAAAAGCCACCATGATGGTAGAGAAAAAGTGAATGATGGGATTGACCCGGTTCCAGCCAAAAATCATAATCCCCAGGAAACCGGCTTCCAACATGAAGGCCATGGCACCTTCAAATCCCAAGATGCTGCCAAAAAAGTCACCTACAGCCCGGGAGAAAGGGGCCCAGTTGGTGCCAAATTCAAATTCCATGGGAACGCCGCTGGCAACGCCAATCCCAAAGTTGAGGACGTAGAGTTTGGCCCAAAAACGAGCGTGGAAGTAATATTTGCTATCCCGCGTGCGCAGCCACAGAGCTTCAATAATAATCAGATAAATGGACATGCCAATGGTTAGCAGGGGCCATAGCATGTGGAACATACTGGTCAGCGCAAATAGGCTGCGCGACAGAACCACAGTATCGGATAAAAATTCCATAGCGTACTTCCTATGTACGATTCAGACTGACACAGGTGCCACTATAAAATAGGATCCTCGACTCTGTAATTTTTCTTGATAAAAATTTAAGGTTCTTAGGGGGAGAGAGCTCGATTTGCGGTTAAATATAAATTTTTGCAAAAAATTAGTTGTCAATTCTGGAAAATTATGGTATGTATCTTTTTATATAAGGAGAGAATGGTGTCAAAAATATAGCGATCGCGTGCTGTCGGACAACAACAGCGATCGCTTTTCTTAGCGAACGGATTTGCCTGAATTAGAAGCTGTTAAAATCGATTCAATTTCTGCAACAGCCCGTTCCAAATCGTCGTTGGTTACCTGATAGGAAAACTCCTGAGCAGCTGCAATTTCTTCCTTTGCCCGTGCCAATCGCTGGGAAATGGCCCGATCGTCATCTTGGCCACGCTGGCGCAAACGATGCTCCAAATCCTCCCAGGAAGGAGGCAAAATAAAAATGCGCACCGCATCGGGAAAATTTTGCCGAATTTGCCGCGCCCCTTCCAGTTCGATCTCCAAAATCACCGAATTTCCAGATTGCAGCATTTCCTCCACCGACTTGCGGGGTGTTCCGTAACAATTGCCGGCAAATTCTGCCCATTCCAGAAATTGATTTTCGGCAATCATGCGATTAAACTGTTCGCGGTTGACAAAATAATAGTCGCGTCCATCGACTTCTCCCGGACGGGGGGCACGAGTGGTGACAGAAGTAGAAACCCGCAAATCCCGATGGCGTTGGAGTAGCGATCGCAGCAGCGTTCCCTTTCCCACCCCACTCGGTCCAGTCAGTACGATTAGTTGTCCAGTTGACATGCCGTCAGCGCTCCTCTCTACCAATTCTTGCTCTTTCCATCTTCCTACGATTGGCGGCTGCAAGCAATTGCGATTGGAGAACAACTATGACAGCGTCGCGATCGCCGGTATAATTGCGATCGCTAATGCTTGCTGGTATGGTGATTTCTATCCAAAACAAACCGATGGGCAACCGTTTCTGGTTGAATAGCCGATAGAATGACATGACCGGAATCGGTAATAATCACGGCCCGAGTGCGCCTGCCATAGGTAGCATCTACCAATTTTCCCTGCTCTTTGGCATCACTAATGATACGCTTAATAGGAGCAGACTCTGGAGATACTATAGAGACGACGCGGTTGGCACAGACAATATTGCCGAAGCCGATGTTAATAAGTTGAATATCCATAAAGCAAAGCTAATTTATAGAGCTGAGGAGCGACAGGAAATCTAATTTCAATGGTAGATAGAAAAAATTGAGCTTACAAGGGAAAAAATTCTAAAATACTAGAGTTCAGGGTTTTTTCAGACTTTTTCAGCATTTGCTAACTTTTCTGCCGAAGGTCGCGGCCATGCCGCTAGCGATCGCGATCGCGCGGATCGCCAACTTGTTTCGTTCTCCCATCTCCCCACCAACCAACCATGCAACCAGTTGACTACACCACACTCATCGCTGTTTGTCAGGAACTCCAACAACAGTGGCTGCCAGCCAGGCTAGAACAAGTTCACCAACGCGATCGCAATACCATTTTTCTACGCCTGCGAACCATTAACGGCGTGGGGTGGTTGTGTATCTCCTGGCATCCGCAAGCCGCCCGGGTTTGTATTAGCAATCCGCCGCCGCGAAACGCCGATACCTTTACTTTCTCCGACCAGCTACGCCACCAACTCCATCGCCTGGCTTTGGTTTCCATCCACCCCATTGCTAGTTGGGAACGGGTTTTAGACCTGCAATTTACCACCCGACCCGGCGAAGAAATTCTTTGGCATCTCTACGCCGAAGTCATGGGCAAACGCAGCAACGCCATTTTGGTCAATCAGGAAAATATTATCGTCACCGCCGCCCATCAAGTCAGCGAATCCGAATCTTCCGTAAGACCCGTAGAAACCGGCGAACCCTACGAACCACCGCCGCCCATGAACAATCCCACCCCTAGCTTGCAAGAACCCTACGAACGCTGGCAAGAACGGGTAAGTTTGATTCCCGGTCAGCTAAGCAAGCAACTGTTAAAAAACTATCGCGGCTTAAGTCCCAGTTTAGCCCACTCCATGATTCGCGCTGCCCACCTCGATCCCAAACAAGACACCACCAGTTTATCTCCCTATGCATGGCAGGTTTTGTTTGAAAAATGGCAGGAATGGTTGCAGAGACTGTATAAAGGTGAATTTTTCCCGCAATGGACCCCCTCGGGATATTCGGTGATGCCATGGGATGAAGGAGAAGCTGCCCCTTCTACCCAAGAACTGCTCGATCGTTACTACAGCTACGAAGAAAACCAACACGAATTTAAACAACTACGCCACCAACTACAGCAAAAACTCAATAACTTGCTGAAAAAACAACAGAAAAAATACGAAAATTTCCAAGAACGCCTGCAACAATCGGAAGAGGCACAAAATTACAAGCTGCAAGGGGATTTGTTAATGGCAAATCTCCATTCATACCAGCCAGGTATGGAAAAAATCACCCTCGCTGATTTTGAAACGGGCAATCCCGTCACCATTTCTTTAGACCCAGAAAAAAATGGCGTTAGCAATGCCCAAGCCAAATACAAAAAACATCAAAAATTAAAACGCGCCCGGGAAGCTGTAGAACCTTTGCTAAACCAAGTCGAACAAGAAAAACGCTATTTGGAACAGGTAGAAAATGCTTTGTCGCAATTACAAAAGTACCGATATCCAGAAGATTTGGAAACGCTAGCAGAAATTCGCGACGAATTGGTTCAACAAGGGTACATGCAAGCGCCCGAATATCGACCGCAACGCAAAGACGATGACGAATCGGAAAGTTTTTATAAGTTTGAATCTCCCAGCGGTTTTGAAGTATGGGTGGGGCGCAACAACCGGCAAAACGATATTCTCAGTTTTCGTAAAGCAACGGAATACGATCTTTGGTTTCACGCCCAAGAAATTGGTGGCAGCCATGTTTTGTTGCGTTTGCCGCCAGCCGAAGTGCCTACCGACGCGGATTTGCAGTTTGCCGCCGATGTTGCCGCTCGTTTTTCTCGTGGTAAATACAGCGATCGCGTTCCTATCGTTTATACGAAACCCAAACACGTTTACAAACCCAAAGGTGCCAAACCAGGGATGGTAATTTACAGCCACGAAACAGTTATTTGGGGAACCCCCAGCCGTTTATCGTCGTAATAGATAGTATGCTTATTGGGATTGTGCATCAATATAAATGAAAAACAGCTTTGTTTGACCATAAGTTTCTATAGATTCCCATCCCTGAATGCGATCGCATCTTCCTGTCACTCTGGTGGTTACCGGTTTGGTTTGTGAAGATTGCTGCGAACAATTTGCAGTAGATTCTTGGTTGTTTTGCTCCACCACCTTCAATGCGATGCGGGCAATTTTTTTTCGGTTTTTTCCCGATGGTTTGGCCATGGTATCTCCACCACAGCCACCACCGTTCAAACGATACCATGTAATAACAAAGAAGCGATCGCACTGCCCAAAAGCAGCCGTTGGTTTTCCCGCATACTCTTTTTGTCTCGATCTTGGCATCCCACTAACTTGGGTTCGTCTCTAATTTCCCAACTCTAGGATAAAGCTTAGCGATCGCAAGATCCACCTCCCTCCTTGCGGGAAAACAGGTAGCTCGTTACAGTTGGTAAACATATAGAACTTCATCTGCAGAGATATTCAACAATTGAGGAACTATGACCGCAACCACAGCACGTAACGTTTTGGGAGAAGACCTTCAAGCTTGCTCCAACTCTCCCACAACTGGTTTTTATCGTAACGGATGCTGCGACACGGGTGCTGGCGATTTTGGCGCTCATGTCGTTTGCGCTCAATTGACAGAAGAGTTTTTGGAATACACAAAACAACAAGGAAACGACCTCAGCACGCCGGTTCCCATGTTTGACTTTCCCGGCTTGAAACCAGGCGATCGCTGGTGTTTGTGTGCTTCCCGCTGGCAGGAAGCTTTGGAGGCTGGGGTAGCCCCACCGGTGGTTTTGGAAGCTACCCACGCCAGTGCTATGGAATATGTTTCCCTAAAAGATTTAAAACAATACGCACTCAAAAGTAGCTAGCAAGGTCTGGCATTACTAACCGCAGCATGGGGGGTCATTTGGCAAAAATCTAGGATTTGTTGGGCGACTTCGGTGGGATAGAAATAATGGAAAAAATGTCTTCCCGCCGAACTCACCCACAAGCGATCGCTGGATTTCATAAATTTCTGCCATTGCCGAAGGTGAGACGGATCGACTACCACATCGTCTTCGCTGCCGCAAATTAATAAAGGAACTCCAATGGAGTCGGGAGACACGGAAACATGCCCCATGAGCGAATGCGGCGAAGGAGAATTATCCAAATCCCACTCCAACATTTGCGACAAGCCTTTATTTTGCCGCCGATTTTCCGTACCAAACAAATTGACTGCCATCTGCGCTAGCAAAAGCGATCGGCTACAGCGCAAAAGTTGCCGCTGTGCGTAATAATGAGCTTGCCAATCTACTGCTGGATTCGATCCCACAGCCAGCAAAGTTAGAGATTTGACCCGTTCTGGATGCCGCTTGGCATACAGCCATCCTACCAAACCTGCCAGACCGTGTCCTGCTAAGTGAATCGGGCGATGGTGCGTTTTTAAATAGTCGTGTAGCAGCGTTACTGGAATTTCCAGACAACTGGGTTCGTCAGGATTTTGTTGGTATTTCCATTGAGCTACCGTGCAATAACGAGCAAGTTTTTGCAACAAGGGTTGGTGCAACGATTGCAGGCTAGGGCTGACATTGAGCCACAGGAGGTCTGGTTGTGCGTGCATACCGATTTCCTTTTCTGGTTTTAGGTTGTCAACAAGTCTTTTCAAGAGTTTTTTGCAAATGCTAGTGCGATGCTTTTGCCTCGCGTAGGCGCGATCGCTCCTCCAGACACCATTGCCGGAAAGCGATCGCACTATCTATCGAACGAAGTGGCTATAGAATAGCAAAAATTTGACCATTTGTTGAGAGATTTTTTCAACAATTTTTCGATTTTAATGCAAATTTTTGTTTTTAAATCCCATCTATCCTCCACGCCTTCCAACTCACTACACCCTGCCACCGGGAAATGTAAAAATGCTATTGGTAGATTGCAGGTTGCATTGGAGGAGAGAATCTTGAGTACCTACTTAATTACGGGTGCCAACGGCGGTATTGGTACGCAACTGTGCCAGCAGTTGCAAAATCGAGGGGAAGATGTCATTGCTGTTTGTCGCCAATCGTCCGATTCGTTGGATCGATTAGGGGTACGCATCGAAAATGGCATCGATATTACCCAAGACGATTCTGTAGCTACGCTAGCTCAAAAACTACAAGGAACTTCCATTGACGTTTTGATTAACAACGCTGGCGTGATGGAAACCAATACCCTCAATAATTTGAATTTTGACAGTCTGCGGCGGCAATACGAAGTGAATACCTTAGGAACCCTGCGGGTAACACAAGCGTTACTCAATAACCTCCATGCTGGTTCTAAAATTGCTATTATTACCTCTCGCATGGGGTCTATTGGCGATAATACTTCTGGGGGATACTACGGCTATCGCATGTCAAAAGCTGCCGTCAGCATGGCTGGCAAGTCTTTATCGGAAGATTTGAAATCGCGGCAGATTTCCGTGGGAATTTTGCATCCCGGTTTGGTTAGTACCAAAATGACCGATTATACGGGAATTCCTCCAGAACAAGCGGCAAAAGGGTTAATCGAACGCATCGACCAACTCAACACGAACAATACTGGTACCTTTTGGCATGCTAATGGCGAAGTTTTGCCGTGGTAGCTACGAACCGTTCCTACCTCCATGGTTAGAAACGTTCCCCAAATTGGGCGTTTCGTCGGTTTAATCAATATTGGCATCGCTCGTTGGCTGGTTGTATAGTTAGCGAGCGATGGTTGGTCACCGCCGCTTTAGCGCTATGGCTGAAATGGGTCTAGAATGAAAATATAAGGGGATTGCCATTGGGGAGATGGAGATTTTTAATACCATTTCCTGAATAGTCTGCAAGAAATAATAGGGGCATTTTTGTAGGG
>CAYZHY010000143.1:0-1419 GCA_964477525.1 uncultured Geitlerinema sp.
ATTTTTATATGAGATGTGTACAGATCGCCTTTTATATGGGGAGGAGGGGGATGAAGACTGCAGGTGGTGAAGTGGGAGAATTTTTCGGGTCTTCGCAGTACGGATTTCGTATAAAATCTTGCAGCCATGCACTATTGACGTTTGATTTGGAAACACTATATAGTATTTTGATATGAGTTGTTTGCAATGCAAATTTGTAGGGGCGTACGGCCGTTCCCCCCCTACAGGATGCTAAAATCTTTCAGCCATCCACCATTGACATTTAATGTGGAAAACCTATATCGAGGGATACATGGCGAAAGAGGCTCGAAATCCTTTGTATCTGCTATAATTCTAATCAAAATGAAAATATCGTATAAACAGCCATCAATTGAAGTTAACCCCCCTATTAAGGCTTAAACAAGGGAGTATTGGTAAGGGTAGTATTGCATATTTGTGAAACCAACTCTATATTTACGCCGGAACCAAGCTTGATTCAGTTCGTAGTGAAACTGAAGCAAGAAAAGAGGTATTTTCCTCATCTGAATTACATTCGTTACCAACAATGAAACTATATTATATTCCTTTAACCCGAGCGACTCGTCCTCGTTGGCTCTTAGAGGAAATGGAGCTTCCCTACCAACTCGTGAGAATTACGTCAGAAAGCTCTACTCAAGCCGAGCTTCAAAAACTTCATCCCCATGGAAAGGTACCAGTTTTCGTGGATGAAGAAGTTACCATTTTTGAGTCCACTGCCATTTGCTCTTACTTAACCGATCGATATCCAGATCGACAATTTGCTCCTTCCCTACAAAGTCCAGCAAGAGCTTATTACTATCAATGGTTATTTTACAGTCAAGTTACGTTAGAACCCCCTATTGAGAAATATATATTCCAGGTCGCTCCTCATTTACCAGAACAGGTGGTACCACACAGCGATCGCAGTACAGTTCCTAAACAGGAAGCTTTCCAGTGGTTTCTTCAAGTTTGCGATCCTCTCAATGAAGTTTTAAAAGATAGGGATTATTTAGTTGACAATCGATTTAGTACTGTTGATGTCGTCGTTGGTGGTGTCTTGTATTGGGCTTATAAGTTGGGCCTAATGAACAAAGAAATGCCTGTAAAAAATTATCTCATGCAGTTAATCGAGCGTCCTGCTTTTCAGAAAGCTCATGACGACATCAATATCTATCGAACTGCGGAATGATTTCATCAGTAAAGAAAGTGGGAAACCAGCCCTCAATGGAAACACTGGAGAACAAACACCTTCACATTACATATACATGGCTTGTCAAAGGGCATTTGCTCCTACACCATGGCACTGTTAACAATCCAAATGAAAATGGGGTCACTCTATAGGGGCAATTCTTCGCAACTTACCCCTACATAACATTAGCTAGACTTGGTTTTGGTCGATTTGCTACTGGTGGATTTTTTCGA
>CAYZHY010000143.1:1519-8714 GCA_964477525.1 uncultured Geitlerinema sp.
GTGGATTTTTTCGAGGTACTGGAACGCGATTTGGCACTCGATTTTTTCGAAGTTGATTTGCTCGTGGATTGGCCTTTGGCAGCTCTTTTTTCCTCAATGAGTTGCACGGCTTTTTCCAACGAAATCGTTTCTGCCGTTTCCCCTTCTGGCAAAGCCACGCTCGTCCGACTGTGCTTGACGTAAAAGGCGTCCTCTTCTTGGTCGAAGAGTTTCACCGGCTTGCCATCTTCGGGATGCTTGCCCAACTCCCGCCACTTTTGTTGGGATTTTTTGCTGGTTTTACTAGTTTTTCCAGTTTTGCTACTTTGACTGCTTTTTTGATTGGTTTGACTGCTTTGCTTGCGTTTGCTTTTTCGCAGTTGCGCAGCGTTGATGAGTTCCACCGCTCTGGGTAACTCTACAGTTAACACATCGTCGCCAGCCCTCAGGGAAGCAAAGGTTTTGCCTTCTTCCCCATGGTGAACTACATAAGGACCGTACCGTCCAATTCCCGCTTGAATTTTGCCGCCTTGTTCGGGATGGGTTCCCAAATCTCGGGGTAAGGAAAGCAACTTCAGGGCCATTTCTGGGGTTACATCTTGGGTGCCTGTGCCTTTGGGAAGGGAAACCCGCTTGGGTTTGGTGTTATCGTCGCCATCCCCCAACTGTACGTAAGGACCGTAGGGACCGACCAAGGCATATACCGGTTCGCCGGTTTCGGGATGAACGGTGAGTTTTTCCGGTCCTTCGGTTTTTTGTTTGACGATTTTTTCGACTTGTTCCTTGTCGATATCTGCCGGCGGAATATCTCGTGGCAAGGAAGCGTTGACGGAACCGTTGCCGTTGGCTTCGGCTTCTACGTAAGGACCAAATTTGCCAATACGGATGGTGGCATCGAGGTCTTCTAATTCCACGGTACGTGCCGATGATGGATCGATGCGGCTTTCCTGTTGTTCCACTTGTTTGGCCAACCCTTTTTCCCCACGGTAGAAGTTGGCTAGATAGGGAAGCCATTCTTCTTCGCCGGTGGAAATTCTATCCAGGGTTTCTTCCATACGAGCTGTAAACCCGGTATCTACCAAATCGGGGAAGTATTCTTCTAGCAAGCTAGAGACGGCGAAGGCAGTAAAGGTGGGGATGAGGGTATTTTTACTCAGGTAAATATATCCCCTATCAACAATGGTACCGATAATGCTGGCGTAGGTACTGGGACGACCGATGCCTTCGCTTTCTAGGGTTTTGACCAAAGAGGCTTCGGTGTAGCGCGCTGGGGGTTTGGTTTCGTGACCTACCGGTTCGATTTCTTGGCATTCGGGGCGATCGCCTTGTTGTAAAGGTGGTAAAATAACTTCTCGATCTTCCAAGGCAGCTTCCGGATCGTCGGACCCTTCCACGTAGGCGCGTAAGAAACCAGGAAAATCAATGCGTTTGCCGTTGGCTTGAAAGCCAGCGTCTTCTACTTGCAAAGCTACAGTGACGTTGGTTTGCTGTGCATCGGCCATTTGGCAGGCGACGGTCCGCTTCCAAATCAGGTCGTAGAGTTTCCGTTCTTTCCCTGACAGTCCGGTTTCTGCCGGCGTACGGAAGGTATTGCCCGCAGGACGGATAGCTTCGTGCGCTTCTTGGGCGTTTTTGCTTTTGGTACTGTACTGTCTGGCTTTGGGACTGAGGTATTTTTTGCCGTATTTGTCTTCTACGCACTGACGCGCCGCTGCGATCGCTTGTTGGGATAAGTGAACCGAATCCGTGCGCATGTAGGTAATGTAGCCTTGTTCGTACAGGCTTTGGGCCACTCGCATGGTTTCCCTGGCCCCCATGTTCAACTTGCGGTTGGATTCCTGTTGCAGGGTAGAAGTGGTAAACGGTGGCGACGGACGGCGTTTGCTGGCACGTTCTTCCACAGAAGTGACTTCCCAGGGTTGGTTCCACAAGCGATCGCGCAAGGCTTGGGCATCGGCTTCCAAAAGCCGTACCACGTCCCGTCCCTGAGCAATATCGCCGGTTTTGGGGTCGAAATCGCCACCGCTTGCCAATCTTTTGCCACCCACTGTCACCAGTTTGGCTTCAAAGGTTCCCGCCTTGTTTTTCTGAGAGGGACTTTGCAAGGTGGCTTTTAAATCCCAGTAGCTACCGGAACGAAAAGCACGTCGCTGGCGTTCTCGTTCTACCACCAAACGGACGGCCACCGATTGTACCCGACCCGCTGACAAACCGGGAGCAATTTTTTTCCACAGCAGCGGCGAAATGGTATATCCCACCAAACGGTCCAAAATGCGGCGGGTTTCTTGAGCTCGTACTAAATTTTCGTCTACATTTCGGCACTCGTTCAGAGCATTGCGGATAGCTTGCTGGGTAATTTCGTGAAACACCATCCGCTTGGTGGGGATGTTCGGTTGTAGCACTTGCAACAAGTGCCAGCTAATGCTTTCCCCTTCGCGGTCTTCGTCGGTGGCAAGGATGAGTTCGTCGGCTTGTTTGATGGAATCTTGCAGTTGTTTGACGGTTTTCTTTTTGTCTTTGGGAATGACGTACAGTGGCTCGAAGTTACCTTCTACGTTCACGCCCAGCTGCGCCCATTTTTGGCCTTTGTATTGGCTGGGGATTTCCTTGGCAGACTGGGGTAGATCGCGAACGTGGCCCATCGACGCTTCCACTTGATATTCGTTGGGCAGGTAGTTGCGAATCGTACGTGCTTTGGTTGGAGATTCTACGATAACCAGGGTGGACATGGAGTATCGGCAAAAGGCAGCTAGACTAAAAAGCAAACATAGACAGAAAATAGCTAATTTGTCAAGTCTCTAGAAGCAAAAATTTACTCGCCTGATGGAGTGAAAACGAGACACAGATAGGATTATATGCAATCTAACAATTCATCAATAATTCGGTTGGCTTGGTATTCGTAGCCGCCACCAAAAATATTGAAATGGTTGATAATGTGGTAGAGATTGTAAAGTTTTTTGCGACGTTCGTAGCCGTTGGAGAGGGGCCAGGCCTGGTTGTAGCCTCGGTAAAAGTCGGGAGAAAAGCCACCAAACAATTCCGTCATGGCAATATCGACTTCGCGATCGCCGTAATAAGTGGCAGGATCGAAAATAATCGGTTGACCGTCAGCAGTCACCGTAGCATTGCCTCCCCACAAATCTCCGTGAACCAACGAGGGTTGCGGGTAATGACCCGCTAGCAACTGGGGAATGGTTTCCAGAAACTCTTTCTGGCGCGGGAAATCTCCCCCTCGCCGGGAAGCTAGTTGGAACTGATAAGCCATGCGATGTTCTTGCCAAAAATTGGCCCATTCTTCGGTCCAGGTATTGATTTGCAGCGTCGATCCAATGGTATTGTTTCGCCGCCAACCAAATTCTCCCGGTCCAGGAAAGCGGTGCATTTGCGCCAATTGGTATCCCATTTGTTCCCAGAAAGTCTTGTCGCTTTTCCCGCCGAGTTCTACCCACTCCATAACGATATACGAGGTTTTATCCGTGGCCCCGGTACAAACTGGATAGGGAACGCGAATGGAATGGGTATCCCACATGTCTTTAAGTCCCAATGCTTCCGATTCAAACATATCCAACTCGGAAGCACGGTTGGTTTTCACAAAATAGGCACTACGGTCGTCGCTGAGATAATAGGCTTGATTGATGCATCCGCCGCCTACAGAACGGGTCTGTTTCGGCTGGAAGGGAACTCCAGTGACTTCAGAAATTTGTGCGGCAATTCGGTCCCACATGTTGTTGGTTGGTTTTGATGTGCGGATGGTCGCTGTTGGTGGAGAAACGGGAATTATTGCTTGGCGAAAGCTTCTAGCAATTTTTCCCCCATGGCTTTACATCCCAGTTGCTGCATTCCTTCCGACATGATATCTCCCGTTCGATAGCCAGCATCCAAAACGTCCGTTACGGCTTGTTCGATTTGGGCCGCTGCTTGCGGTTGGTCCAAACCGTAGCGTAGCATCATGGCAGCACTGAGAACTTGGGCCATAGGATTGGCCTTGTCCTGGCCGGCAATATCCGGTGCCGAACCGTGAACGGGTTCAAAGACCCCGGGATTGGTTAACCCCAGACTGGCAGATGGCAACATGCCAATGCTGCCGGTGAGCATAGCGGCAATATCGGAAAGGATATCGCCAAATAAATTACTGGTAACAATCGTATCAAATTGTTTGGGGTCTCTTACCAGTTGCATGGCGGCGTTGTCTACGTAAAGATGGGATAGTTCCACCTGGGGATAGTCGGTGGCTATCTGTTCCACGCGATCGCGCCACAGTTGGGAAACGGAAAGGACGTTGGCTTTATCCACCGAACAAAGTCTGCCTTGCCGTTTTTGGGCAATTTCCAAGGCAACTTTGGCAATGCGCGAGATTTCGCTGGCTGTATATGCCATGGTATTCACGCCGCGTTTTTCCCCGGTTTCGGTGGTAAAAATCCCTTTGGGTTCGCCAAAGTAAACGCCACCGGTGAGTTCGCGAACCACCATGATATCTACACCATTGACAATATCCGGCTTCAACGGCGAGGCGTTCGCGAGTTGGGGAAGTAAGGTGGCAGGACGCAAGTTGGCAAACAGTTCTAACCCCGACCGCAATCCTAAAAGTCCCGCTTCCGGCCGTCTGTGGCCGGGTAAACCATCCCACGCCGGACCGCCAATGGCAGCCAGCATCACCGCATCGCTGTTGCGACACAGGTCGAGGGTTTCGCTGGGGAGGGGTTTGCCAGTTTCGTCAATAGCAGCACCGCCGATGAAACCTTCCTGAAACTCAAATTCCAAGTCAAATTTGCTGCCCACAGCTTTGAGGATTTCGACGGCAATGTTGGTAATTTCCGGACCGATACCATCGCCGGGTAACAGGGTAATACGGTACTTTTGGCTCATATAGCTACCAATGGGTGATTTGGGTCAATGTTCCGAAAAGCGATCGCGTTCGGGGCAGTCTCCTATCTTATCGGTTTGCTGGTCTGGAAGAAAATTTCTTTGGCCATTTTTTCAAATCTGTTTTAATTTGTTTTCAATGGCTTCCGAAACTGCTTCAATGGTGCGAACGCGAGCGTAATATTTATCATTTGCCGGTACAATCGTCCAGGGAGCTATCGGCGTACTGGTCCGTTGGATCGCCTGATTTACTGCTACTTCGTACAAGGACCATTTTTCCCGATTGCGCCAATCTTCGTCGGTGAGTTTGTAGCTTTTGAAGGGATTTTCCTTGCGTTCGTAAAATCTTTTTAGCTGTTCTTCGGGACTAATGTGCAACCAAAGTTTCACCAATACGTAGCCAGCACTCACCAGTTGCGATTCAAATTCGTTAATTTCCCGATAGGCACGACGCCATTGGGGTTCGGTAGCAAATTCTTCCACCCTTTCCACCAAAACCCGACCGTACCAACTGCGATCGAAAATTGCTAACTGAGCTGCTGGTGGCAAACCCCGCCAAAATCGCCACAGGTAGTGGTGTTTCTTTTCGTCTTCTGTCGGTGCCCCAAAAGCAAGTACTTTATAGCTGCGGGGATCTAAAACATCGGTGAGGCGTTTGATGGTCCCGCCTTTACCGGCAGCATCCCAACCTTCAAAGAGAATCAAAATCGGTACCTTATTTTGGTAAATTTTGGGCTGGAGTTTTCGCAAGCGAATTTGCTGTTCCCGCAATTTGGCTTTGTATTCGTCGTGGGATAAGCTTATGCTGAGATCGACCGAACTGAGAAAATCGGGTTCTGTCGGTGCCAGTTGCGTTTGCGGAGTTGCTTGCGGTGCTGGTTGCTGTCCTTGCAATCGGTCCAAGGCAGCGGTTAGAGAAGCAGCCATTTGACTCAATACTTTGATACGCGCCCACCGTTTGTCGTCTCCTTCTACTAAGGTCCAAGGAGCAACTCCCGTGCTGGTTTGCTGCAACATTTCTTCGGCAAATTCGGCATACTGTTGGTAGTTTTTGGATTGCTGCCAGTCTTCCGTGCGCACGCGCC
Source organism: uncultured Geitlerinema sp. (assembly GCA_964477525.1). Lineage (GTDB taxonomy): Bacteria > Cyanobacteriota > Cyanobacteriia > Cyanobacteriales > PCC-9228 > PCC-9228. Next base: position 7,447 of record CAYZHY010000143.1, read on the forward strand.
AGGCATCGAGGGGGTCTTTGGCATATTTTTTTAGCCGCTTTTTGAGTTCTTTTTTACTCAAATGAATCCAAAATTTGGCGATCGCAGCTCCGTCATCCACCAACTGCCGCTCGAAGGCGTTAATTTCTTGGAAGGCGGTGGCAATTTGCGATTCTGGGATTCTGCCAAACAAGCGGTCTTCCAAAACGTGGGTGTACCAACTGTGGTAAAAAATGCTGAATTTGCCGCGTTCGGGTACTTTTTGCCAAAAACGCCACAGAAACGGATACTGGCGTTCTTCGGCCGTCGGCGGCCAAATGGGATGGACTTCAAAACCACGCGGGTCCATATATCCCACCATTTTTTGCAGCAATGCCCCTTTGCCAGCGGCAGCCCATCCTTCCAACACAATCACCACGGGAAGTTTTTTCTGCCAGCAAGCCTGCTGTAGCGATCGCAGGTTGCGCATCAGCGGCATAAGTTCTTGTTTGTAGGATTCTTTGTCTAAGGATACGTTTAAGTCTAAGGTTTCTAGCATGTACGATCGCGAAAATTTCTGCAAAGTTATTTAATTCTAGACGTTGAGCGCGGGAAAAAACGCAATCAAAGACACAATTTTACAAGAATTTTAGAAACACTTCCCAAAACGACAATTCCGGCGATTATGGGAAATCAAACATCAAGACCATGGTCTGAAGGAACAGTGTCCAAGGTACCATCGCACTTTCAACTGCTGAAGTAAAATTGTAATTTGGGAAGTTGCATCTAGAGCAATTTCAGATTGAATGTACGCGGTTCAACCATGTAGGGGCAAACAGTGTCCCCTAACTTCTGGAAACATTCACTATTTTAGTTGCCCCCGTAGAGAAAATGTCATGCCACTGCCAAACAATCCATACAAGCGATCGCGCCGTTGGTGGTCGTACGTATTGTGATGCTAGCGGGATTTCTCGCTTCTTGGCTGGGAGGGTAGTATGCCATCCCATCACCAGCTCAGACGGACCCGTCTTTGCCCAAGCAATCGCCAACGATTACCAGCACCACCATCACCGACATGGTAAGTGCCGCTCAACTCTATGATACCGCACCAATTGGCGATCGCATACGTACCACCAATGCTAGCGTTGAAATGCGTTTTCATACAGCTGCCATCGGACGTTTGGGGACCAATGCTGCTGTGACTGTGGACCGGCAATGCTTGAAACTGCAACAAGGGAAAATTTTGATGAACGGTGCGATTGATGCCTGTTTCGGTAACTTTCGTGCCAGCGTTCGAGGAACCATTTATA
>CAYZHY010000144.1:0-8696 GCA_964477525.1 uncultured Geitlerinema sp.
GCGATCGCGCTTTCTCGTGAGGCGGTAGCGACGATCCGTCAGAATATTATTTTCTCGCTGGCTACCAAAGGGGTGTTTTTGCTGTTGGCAAGTGTTGGCATTGCCGGGTTGATTGCGGCGGTAGTAGCGGATGTGGGAACTTCGCTGTTGGTGACATTGAACGGGATGCGTTTGTTTGGGGTTCGTTCTCGTTAGGGGATCGTTGCTTGGGGAGCGATCGCTGCAGAAAATATCTATTGTTTGTTATATTCATATTTCGCTATAATCATCCGAAAGTCAACTTCGATATCGTTTAAGCGATCGCCGAACTTGCCATGTATGCCCTACATCAACCTGGAGACTGCATCAAAAACCAATATCAAATTGTACGAACCATAGGTAAAGGCGGCGGAGGAACCACCTACGAAGCCCAAGACCTCAATCGCGAACAAAGCGTTGCTATCAAAAGTCTTTCCATCAAACAAATCCAAAACTGGAAAACCTTAGAACTATTGGAAAGAGAAGCCCAGGTTTTGGCAAAAATCAACCATCCAGCGATTCCCCAATATCTGGACCATTTTACCATAGATACGCCAGAAGACTATTATTTTTATTTAGTACAAGAACTAGCACCAGGAAAATCGCTAGCCACACTGGTTGAAAATGGTTGGAAGCCGACAGAAAAAATTGCCCGAAATATTGCCCACCAAGTTCTGCAAGTACTGGATTACCTACATTCGCAAGTACCACCGATTTTACACCGCGATATCAAACCAGAGAATATTATTTATACCAAAACTGGAAAAATTTATTTAGTAGATTTTGGTGCCGTACAAGCTGCTTATCGGAAAACGATTGCTACCAATAATACGTTTGTAGGTACTTTTGGTTACATGCCGTTAGAACAAATTCACGGAAAAACGCAACCAGCTTCCGATTTATATGCTTTAGGTGCTTCTCTTGTCTATTTGATAACCCATTTCTCTCCCAGCGATTTACCGCAAAAACATTTAAAAATTGACTTTCGCCAGGCCAAAGTCACGACCATCTCTAAAAAGTTTGACAACTGGTTAAACAAAACGATCGAACCTGATGTGGAAAATCGTTTTCAGTCGGCGCGAGAAGCTTTAAGAAAATTATCGAAAACATCGCCACAGAAAACGGCAACCTTTTTTAGTCAAAAAAACAATCGCCTGAAAATCTTAATATTTCTGTTGCTGGTGGTATCCATGCCACTGGTACGTCGCGTGTCTATATGGTTCCAATACAACGAACTTTCAAATGCCAACTACTATCAAATTCTTTGGGGAAAGAAAAATTATTACCATCATGGCATCTACCTTCACGAACAGGAAAAATATCGCCAAGCGGTAGAAGCTTTTAGCCAAGCGATTCAATTGGGGTTTCATGAGGCATCTATTTATAGATATCGAGGTTTAACCTACTATAGCTTAAAAGAGTATCAAAAAGCGATATCCGATTACAATCGAGCCATTGAACTAGAACCCAACAATACTGCAGTTTACAACAATCGGGGGATGGTCTACGACGAGCTAAAAAAATACCAGAAAGCCATAGCTAACTACCATCAAGCCATCGAAATCGATCCTACTTACTATAATGCATACCTGCATCTGGGAAATATTTACAACCAGCTCAAACAATACCAAAAAGCCATTTCTACTTACGATCGAGCCATTGACCTCAAGCCTCAATATGCTTTAACTTACAATAATATGGGAAATGTCTACTATGACCTAGAACAATATCAAAAAGCCATTGCTCAATATACTCGCGCTCTTGAAATCGATCGCAATTGGGGAGATGCTGGTCCTGAAACTGCTTACGACAGTCGGGGAGATGCCAATTTTTACCTAGGAAACTACCAAAATGCTCTATATAACTACGACCGAGCGATTCGTCTAAATTCTCGTTATGCCGATGCCTACTACATGCGAGGTCAACTTTATAAAAAACGTGGCAATCTATATACGGCGCGTTCTAATTTTGAACGTGCTGCTGAATTGTATCAAAAACAGGGAAATCGAGAATGGTATCGCCAAACGATAACAGAAATCGAACGGTTGCGTTGAAGAAAATTGGTTCGTTCCATTGATTTTCTTCTGGTACACCCTATATATTTTCCAGCCTAAGCGCGATCGCTACCTTCTCAGCAAAATTTTATCTAGCATTTAGACAGACATCATGGAACTTCTGGACAATAGAAACTAGCCCTATAGCAGCCCATCCTTACCAGATGTCGCATGAAGCACCGTTTTGCCTCTCACCGCAAGGATCGGGAATTTTCTTCCCATGGCAACAAACCAGCAGCGACCAACTCTCCTCCTTCAAGTCGCCGCCAGCAATGGCTGGGAAAACGATCGCGTAACGCTTGGCTAATTGCGATCGCTTTGCTTGCCGGTTTGCTATTATTTTGGCTAACCCCCCTGAAAAACTTGTTTAACTACGACTTCCTTGCTAGTTGGCTGCAAAAGTTAGACTGTTTTCCCTGTGCTGCTACTTTCTTTATTATTCTTCACGCGATCGCAACCGTATTTGGCGTTCCCGGTACCGTTCTAACGGTAGCAGGTGGTGCCGTTTTTGGATTGTTTTGGGGGTCTTTGCTATCCGCCATTGGTGCTACCGTGGGCGCTGTAGGTGCCTTTTGGATTGCGCGTTATTTGTTCCACGATTGGGCAGAACGTCGGTTTGCGCGCCATCGTAAGTTATCAGTATTCCGAGAAGCCGTCAAGCGATCGCCCTTGCGGTTTGTTTTGGCAGTTCGCTTTGCCCCCATATCCCCGTTCAATGTCGTCAATTTCCTGTTTGGCTTAACCCCCATTTCGGGAAGGGATTATGCCATTGGCACGTTTTTTGGTATTTTTCCCGGTACCATTGCCTATACTTGGGTCGGCGTTACGGGAGTTGATGCTTTTCAACAAGGGGAGTGGTTGCCGTTCTTTATTGCCTTATCCCTGTTGGCTTTGCTATCTTGTATACCAGCTTTTGCTCGCCAGTATCGGCAAGGACGTTGAGCGTGGGAGCGTGGGAGCGTGGGAGCGTGGGAGCATGGGAGAAATGGAATTTAATTAACTGTAGGCATTTGAACCTCAAATAACCACGGAACCCACAACAATAAAATTAGTAAGGCTACAAATAAGGTAGGCAAGACAATCGGCAAACCAAGTCTGGTGTACTGACCCCAAGTAATGCGAATGCCGGATTGTGACAAATAATGCAGCCAGAACAGGGTTGACAAACTGCCAATGGGAACCAACTTCGCGCCAATGGTACAGCCGAGGATGGCGGCATAAACGGCTATCGCTTGCAGAACCGTCATGTTTTCCGATGTAGATGCGATCGCTTCTACCTCCCGAATGGCATTGGTTTGTACGACAATCGCCGGTAAGTGATTGCTGAGAGAAGAGAGAATCGCTGTTAAAAATCCCGTTCCCCAACTCACAATCGCGACTCCCCAATTGCTCAAACCAGCGATCGCTTTTTGCAATCCCACTTCCAATCCCGCATTTCCCAAACCAATCCCTGCCAAATACATTCCCCAGGCAAACAGCAACACCTGCCAAGGGGTTTTTCGCAGAGACGAGAAAGAAAACGGCGATGTTGGTTGTGAGGGAATTTCCCGTGGTGAGAGGGGAGAAATTCGGCGTGGAGGAATTTGTTGGTAAAACGACCACCACAAAGCAAATGTAGCCGCGATCGCAGCCACCAGTACAATGGGAAACGTCACCAAGATATATTCTCCGGTATCGATGCTGAAGGTTTGGATGGTGTAGCGGCTAACCGGATGGGAAAAAGGTGCGATCGCGCTGGCGATGGCAGCCATTATCAACCAAGAAATGGCAAATGCTAGGGTGGTGGTAGAAGGCCATTGACCGATCCGCGAGAGGGATACCAACAGCGGTGTTAGCAGTATAATCGCACCGTTTTCGGTCAAGAACAGCGCCGCCAAACTCACAGCAAAGATGCTGGTAAAAAACAAAACCCGCAACTGGCGAACCTGCGATAGGATTTTCACTGCCAGCCAGTCAAACAATCCCATGGTTTGCAACAAATGCACCAGCAGGATTACAATAACCAGCACCAGTACGGTGTCTCGAAACATCCACTGGGATAAAATGGGGTCGTTCCAACTGACCAATCCCAGCAATAAGGGGACCAAAGCGCCTAGAATGGCAATAGTGCCCACGCCCAATCCTTTTACAGTGAGCGAAGCCGAACTGTTGGGACGCCACCAAAGGGCCACCAAAACCACCAAATGAAGTGCGATCGCTGCTGTAAGTTTCATCTTTTGCTACGTTCGCCAATTTGTTGTCGTTTGTTCGAGTTATAGGAATCCATCGTGACAGGTACGATATCGACTTGGGAAACCGACCATCAAATTCCTACCCGCGAACACCGGCCATTCCTTAGCATTGCGCCGATGATGGACCGTACCGATCGCCACTATCGGTATTTTATGCGCCAAATTACCCGCCATACGCTACTGTACACGGAAATGGTGGTAACAGCAGCCGTTTTGAATGGCGATCGCCAAAAATTGCTGGGATATTCTCCCATAGAAAAACCCCTGGCGCTGCAAGTTGGCGGCGATTCTCCCCAAGAACTGGCCGAATGTGCCAAAATTGCTGCCGATTGGGGATACGATGAAATTAATTTAAACATCGGTTGTCCTAGCGATCGCGTGCAAAACGGCAACTTCGGCGCTTGTTTGATGGCCGAACCCAATACTGTGGCCCGTTGCGTGGAAGCCATGCGTCAGGCAGCCGACATTCCGGTTACGGTCAAACATCGCATTGGCATCGATAACCTAAATCGCTACGAAGATATGCGCCACTTCGTACGCATCGTCGCCGCTGCTGGTTGCCGGCATTTCACCATTCATGCCAGATGCGCTTGGTTGCAAGGGTTGAATCCGGCGGAAAATCGCAACGTACCACCGCTACGATACCAAGATATCTATCGCCTCAAACAGGAATTTCCCAATTTATATGTGGAAATCAACGGCGGCATCAAAACCTTAGAACAAGTCCGAGAACATTTGCAGCTAGTAGATGCGGCTATGATTGGTCGTGCAGCCTACGACAATCCCTATTTGTTTGCCACCGTAGATCGGGATTTCTTTGGCGAAGAAACGGTTCCCCCAACCCGCGCCGAAATCGTCCGTTCCATGTACGACTATATCGACGATTGGGTAGCCAGAGGCGTAAAATTGCACAAAATTAGCCGCCACATGCTGCAATTGTTTTCCGGTCAGCCAGGCAGTCGCGCTTGGAGAAGGTATCTAACCGAACATGCCTGCCGGCCGGATGCCGATTCCCAGGTGATGGAAGCTGCTTTGCAGTATCCGCTGCAAATGATGGCGGCTGCAGCTACATAGAAGCCCAAAATCATATAAGAAACCATTTGTCAAGTAGCTGACGGGAACTCCATCCTTCGGTATCATAACTTTGTCACAAACTCGCAAATATATATAGAGAACTATGCCGCCGAAGTTTCAGGAGTTCCTTCAGCAAACATTTTGGCAAAATACGGTAGCCGATTACCTTTCGGTGGTAGCCACCTGGGTAGTTGGCTTACTTGTCGTTTTAATCTTCAAAAATATTATTTTCACCCGCCTCAAAAATTGGGCAAGCAAAACCAACACCAACTGGGATAGTTTAATAATCCAAATTTTTGACAAAACCATTATTCCATTGCTGTATGTGGGGGTTCTGTACCTCAGCGTTCAAGGGTTAACTCTATACCCAGTTTTGCAGCAAGGCATCAACATTATTTGCATTGCCTTGTCTACATTTTTTGTTATGGGGTTTATCACCCTTGCCATTGCCCAAGTTTTGCGCTACCAACTGCGGCGACGTGGTGAAGAAGCTAGAGAACGTACCGTTCAATCCCTGTTGCCAGCCATTCGCGTGGTGGTTTGGTCCATTGGGGTCATTTTCCTTTTGGACAACATTGGATTAAATATTAGCGCGATCGTTGCTGGTTTGGGCGTTGGCGGTGTTGCTATTGCTTTGGCATCGAGAGGGGTTTTAGAAGATCTGTTTAGCTACCTTTCCATTATCTTCGATCGCCCCTTTGAAATTGGGGATTTTATTATTGTTGGTGACTATGCTGGGACCATCGAAAGGGTCGGTATTAAAAGCACGCGCATTCGCAGTTTGAGCGGCGAACAGCTGGTTTTTTCCAACCAAGATTTAACCAGTTCCCGGGTACGCAACTACCAACGCATGGAACAACGTCGAATTGCCTTTCAAATCGGCGTTACCTACGAAACCAGAAGCGAGCAGTTACAAGAGCTTCCCAGTTTAATTCAGTCTATAATTGAAAAACAGGAGGGAGCTATATTCGATCGCGCTCATTTTGCATCCTACGGCGATTTTAGTTTAAATTACGAAATTGTCTATTACGTTACCAGCAACGACTACAAACAATATATGGACATCCAGCAAGCCATTAATTTCGAACTCAAGGACGAGTTGGAAAAACGCGGCATCGAATTTGCCTATCCCACCCAAGTGCTGTATCTCAACAAACCTGCGGAGGACAACTAGGTAACGGCAAATTCGCCTTTGGTGTCTTTCGTCCAGAAAAATCAACGTAACAAATCTTTCCAGCAAGCGATTTTGCCTGCCCAAATTCATTTATGACAGTTTCTACCACGACCCAAGCCAATACATTTCCCCTAGCTGCTATTGTCGGACAAGATGCCATTAAATTTGCCTTGTTGCTAGCCGCCGTCGATCCGGGATTGGGCGGTATTGCCATTTCCGGCAGGCGGGGAACGGCCAAATCCGTCATGGCTAGGGCTATTCATTCTTTAATTCCCCCCATTGAAGTAGTCAAAGACTCTATTAGCAACTGCGATCCCCACAACATGTGGGATTGGGATGACGATACGCTGGCGCAATACGGTGAGGCTAGCGAAGTTCCCACGGAAGTGATTCCCACGCCGTTCGTGCAAATTCCCTTAGGAACCACTGAAGACCGGCTTTTGGGGTCGGTGGATGTGGAAAAATCCGTGCAGCAGGGAGATACGATTTTCCAACCCGGTTTGCTGGCAAAGGCCCATCGGGGCGTTTTGTATATCGATGAAATCAATCTCCTCGACGACCAAATTGCCAATTTGCTGCTAAACGTCCTCACGGAAGGTCGCAACCAAATCGAACGGGAAGGCATTAGTTTCCAGCATCCTTGCCAACCTCTGTTTATTGCTACCTACAATCCCGACGAAGGTCCGCTGCGGGACCATTTGCTCGATCGCATTGCCATTACGCTATCGGCTGATGGGGTTTTGGGCATCGACCAGCGGGTGCAAGCGGTAGACCAAGCGATCGATTATTCCAATTCACCGCAATCTTTTCTCCAGCAGTACGAAGAAGATATTGACAACCTCAAAACCCAAATTATTCTAGCGCGGGAATGGTTGAAAGAAGTCACCATTTCCGGCGAACAGGTCCAATATTTGGTGGAAGAAGCAGTACGCGGCGCCGTACAGGGACATCGTGCTGAGTTGTTTGCGGTACGGGTAGCCAAAGCCTCGGCAGCATTGGATGGGCGATCGCAAGTGAATGCGGATGATTTGCGCCGGGCGGTAGAATTGGTTATCGTTCCCCGGTCGAATGTCATCCAGCAACAACCTCCAGAACCCCCACCACCGCCACCGGAATCCAACGACGAAGACCAAGACCAACAGGAAAACGAGGACGACCAACAAAACGAAGACGACCAGCAACCGGAAAACGAAGAACAAGAGGGCGAGGAAAGCGAAGAACAGCCGGAACAACCGGAAATTCCGGAAGAGTTTGTGTTCGATCCGGAAGGGGTGATGCTAGACCCGGATACGCTGTATTTTTCGCAAATGGCGCAGCAACGCCAGGGCACCTCTGGCAAGCGCAGTTTAATTTTTTCGCAAGACCGGGGTCGTTACGTGAAGCCGGTGATGCCCACGGGGGAAGTGTTGCGAGTAGCTGTGGATGCTACGTTGCGGGCAGCCGCGCCCTATCAGAAAGCCAGACGCGAACGCTATCCCCACCGGCGCGTGGTTGTGGAATCGGGAGATTTGCGCGCCAAACGCCTGGCCCGTCGTGCGGGGGCTTTGGTGGTTTTCTTGGTAGATGCTTCCGGTTCCATGGCTCTCAATCGCATGCAGTCAGCCAAAGGGGCGGTGATTCGTCTTTTGAATGAGGCGTATCAAAACCGCGACCAAGTGGCCCTGATTCCGTTCCGTGGCGAACAAGCGGAGGTGTTGCTGCCGCCTACTCGTTCCATTACGACGGCGCGGCGGCGTTTGGAAAAACTGCCCTGCGGCGGCGGTTCGCCTTTAGCCCACGGTTTGACCCAAGCGGTGCGCGTGGGGATGAATGCCCGTCAGTCTGGCGATGTGGGACAAGTGGCGATTGTGGCGATTACCGACGGTCGGGGCAATATTCCGCTGGCGCGATCGCTGGGCGAACCCATACCGGAAGGGGAAAAACCCAATATTAAAGAGGAATTGTTGGATTTAGCTACCAAAATTGGCGGTTTGAACATGCAACTGTTGGTTATCGATACGGAGAATAAGTTTGTTTCCACGGGATTTGCTAAAGAGTTAGCGCACAAAGCCGGTGGCAATTACTATCACCTGCCCAAAGCCAGCGACCAAACCATTGCTTCGGTTGCCCAAGGGGCGATCGCGGATATGAAATCCTAACGGAATC
>CAYZHY010000145.1:0-4323 GCA_964477525.1 uncultured Geitlerinema sp.
GACGATGGAATCTTTAAAAAATGGGGTTCCCATGGTTGCTATTCCCGTTACCAACGACCAACCAGGTGTGGCAGCGCGTATTGTTTGGACAGGAGAGAATTGGTTCCTTTAAAGAAAGCAAGCGTTTCCCGACTCCAAAAGGCAATTCGACGAGTGTTAATGGAAGATTCCTATAAAAAGCAAGCTTTGAGGTTGCAAGAGGCAATCGAACGAGCAGGTGGTGTTAAGCGAGCAGCAGATATTATTGAAAAGGGTGTATCCACAGGCGAACCAGTCGTAGATTAAGTATCTAGGAGTATTAGCTTTTACGAATTCTATCAAATTATGCAAAATATAACCGGGTCGTTTTTGTAGGGGGTGCTTCGCGAAGCCTCACCTATGTAGGAAAGTGGAAAAATCCAAGACGATGGTTTTTTCCTTCAGAATTTTATATTACTTGTAGAGGTTCTTTATGCATTGTATTTCTATCAAACCAAACGCCTGCTGCGACATCTCCGCCGCAACCGCGCCGATGCACGTATGGTAAATTTTCGTTAAATTGCTAGTTTCCAGCGATCGCCAAAAGCTGCATAAAAATCAAGTCTGCGATCGATCTTCCCCATCTCCTAAGCTTCCATACTCCCATGCATTTTTAATCGGGAGGCGGCAGCCAAATCACGTAAATCAGACGAACAATCAGCCAGGTTACCAATGCGTAGGAACCGATAGCAATTAAAACGTTGATTTCAAATACGTTATTTTCCCCAAAAGTAGGATTTTGAAATAAGTTACTGAAGGGAGCTATAAATGGATGGGACAGCTTGTAGATAAATATTGCAAATTGGTTTTGGGGATTGGCACCAAACAAATGCAAAAAGATACGTAAAGCTAGCAAAATACCTAACGCACCTACTAAATAGTAAATAAATTGTACGGCTTTTTCAACAGCAGCTTCGCGTTGTGCAAGTTCTACCCGGCGTTCTTCTTCTTCGAGTTGCCATTGCTCGGAACGTTGCGAACGTGCCAAATTGCGCTGTTGGTAACCAGAACCTAAATCGGTTTTAGATTCTTGGTATTGCGTTTGTTCTTGGTTTTGCTGTTCTTGGTTTTGTCGATCGCGCTCTTCACTCATAGGACTATTTTTTCATAGAAAGCTACCAGCTATCAACCCACAGGTCAATAGCTGATAGCCACACGCTAGATCAACTTTCTATTTCTTAGCCGATTTTAGATAATTGAGAACCGTATCGGCATCGGAAACTTCATAGGGGTCTTGGGGATAGTTATCGGAGAAACCAGGTTCGACAAACATTTTTTCAATTTCCCCGTCGTTAACCACCATGGCATAGCGCCAGGAACGCATACCAAAGCCTAGGTTTTCTTTTTCCACCAACATACCCATTTGTCGGGTAAAGTCGCCGTTACCATCGGGGAGCATAGTAACTTTTTTAGCGCCTTGATGTTTGGCCCACTGGTTCATGACAAAGGCATCGTTTACAGATAGGCAAATGACATCATCAACGCCTTGAGCGCGAATGTCATCGTACAGTTCCTCAAAGCGAGGCAGGTGATTGGCAGAACAGGTTGGTGTGAAGGCTCCTGGGAGAGCAAAGACTACGACACGCTTGCCACCAAAATAGTCTTGGGTGGTTTTTTCTTCCCATCGATATGGATTTTCGCCACCAATCGATTCGTCTCTGACACGGGTTTTGAAAGTTACGTTGGGAACGCGAGTTAAAGTTTGGGTTTCAGCCATAGTTCCTCCGAGTTTCTGTAATGACTACAGCGTTTGCGTAGGGGCTAAATTGATGCCCTCTTGTGGTTATTGTATCGAATTTATTGCACTTTGTAGTCATAATGATTTCGATCGAGTAAAAATCGAAAAGCGATCGCGGACCAAAACAAGGAGTGGCAGTTTTCGCTATCGTAGTATGGTAGGAATAGATATTTTCAAGCACCTTTGAGACCAATTATTGCGATCGCTGATGTTATTATACCGACGTCCTGGAATTCTAAGTATGGCTATGGCTGGTTTGCTGCTACTGGCCACCTCCTGTGCCAATAGCGAAGCAGGACGTTCTGTGGAAGAATCGTTACAACCAGACGAACGTTTGCTGTCAGATAGGGAAGGTCAGACCCAAAAATCCTCGCCAGAGGAGGCAACCCTGCCGGCAGATTTTCCGCAATCCGTTCCCATTTATCCCGACAGCCAACTGCAAGAGGTCAAATCTCAAAGAAAATCCGGCTGGCTGACCCAATGGCGAGCGAAAAATACTTCTCGTCAAGAGATTCTGCAATATTACGAATCGCAACTGCAAGATAATGGCTGGCAATTACAAAAGCCAACCACCGCAGATACCAATACATCGGAGATTGTCGCACAACGGGATAGCCTGCAACTTACTGTATCCCTGCGATCGCTTTCTGGCAACCAGCGGCTAGCTTCCCAAGAAGCCACTACCTTTACGCTAGAAATCTCCCCACAACCAGAAACCTCGCCAACCCCAACCGCGACGCCGACGCCTGCAACCACATCGACGCCAACACCAACGCCGTCGTCAACACCAACTTCTTCACCAACATTTCCCGATTTAGAACAAGCGCCAGAAGAAATTCGCAGTTACATCCGCGATTTGGCGAAATTAGGCATTTTGGAACCAGCCACCGAAACCGGCGAATTTCAACCCAACCAACCCGTTACCCGACGCACGTTTGCCCGTTGGTTGTTTTTGGCTCACAATAAAATTTACGCCCAACAGGCGGGTCAGCGTTTGCGCAAAGGCGTGAAATCTTCACAACCCGTGTTTGGTGACGTACCTACCAGCGATCGAGATTTTGCGCCCATTCAAGGCTTAGCCGAAGCTGGCATTATTCCCTACTCGCAAACCGGCGAAGACGACCAAACTCAATTCAACCCCGACCAACCCCTCACCCGTTCCCAGTTGTTGCGTTGGAAAGTGCCGTTGGATGTACGCAAATCCCTGCCAGCGGCTTCTGTGGATGCGGTACGGGAAAAATGGGGATTTCAAGATGCGCAGAAAATTGACTCGGAAACCATTCGCGCCTTGCTTGCCGATTATAAAAATGGCGATCTATCCAACGTTAGCCGTGCTTTTGGCTATACGCGACTGTTTCAACCCAATAAGCCAGTGACCCGTGCCGAAGCCGCAGCCGCCTTGTGGTACTTTGGTTCCCAAGGGGAGGGATTGTCGGCAAAGAATGTTTTGGAAATGAAGTCTTCTGGTACTAGCAATGGCGGGTAGGGGGTTTCCCTTCGACCCAGGCACGCCAATCCCTTAGAATATCCATACGTAGCAATAGATGAAATAGGTTAAAAACATGCAGCAGCGTCAATCTCCCATCCCCGTTATTGTCAACGGTGCCGCCGGCAAAATGGGTCGCGAAGTGGCGAAAGCGGTTTCCCAGGCAGAAGACATGACCCTGTTCGGTGCTATTGATAGAAATTCGCAATATATGGGGCAAGATGTCGGCGAAGTTGCTGGCTGCGGTCCCTTGGAAGTTCCCATTATTAACGATTTGCAGGGAACCATGGTGATGGCCGTGCAGGAGAAACAGCCGGGGGTGATGGTGGATTTTACCCATCCCGATAGCGTTTACGATAACATCCGCACCGCGATCGCTTATGGGATTCGACCCGTAGTAGGCACCACCGGCTTAACTGCCAAGCAGCTGGACGAACTGGCGGACTTTGCCGAAAAAGCCAGTATGGGTGCTTTAATTGTCCCCAATTTTTCCATTGGCATGGTCTTACTGCAACAAGCTGCCATTCGCGCATCTCAATACTTCGAGAATGTGGAAATCATCGAACTCCATCACAATCAAAAAGCAGATGCCCCCAGCGGTACCGCGATTAAAACCGCGCAAATGCTGGCAGAGCTAGGCAAAACCTACAATTCCCCTCAAGTGGAAGAAAGTGAGAACATGGCAGGGGCCAGGGGAGCAAAAGCACCGGAAAATATTCCCATTCACAGCGTTCGTCTGCCGGGTTTGCTGGCTCACCAGGAAGTCATTTTTGGCGGTCCCGGACAAACCTATACGCTGCGTCACGATACCATCGATCGCGCCTCATTTATGCCTGGCGTTTTACTAGCCGTGCGTAAGGTTTTGGAACTGAAAACTTTGGTGTATGGTTTGGAAAAAATCCTGTAATTAGAGAATTATCGCCCGTAAAGCTTGGTTCCGCGACCAAATTCTTATGGAAATATCGTAGGGGAAGAGGGCAAGCCCCCGTGCTTGCCCTCTTCCCCTCAATGTTATACTTCTCCAGGCTAAGGCTAAAACTTCTTGTGGTTTTCCCCTCTTCCCCCTCCTCCCACTCCTCCC
>CAYZHY010000145.1:4423-8653 GCA_964477525.1 uncultured Geitlerinema sp.
CTCCTCCCACTCCTCCCCCTCCTCTATCTCAAACGTGGTCTGTACACATCGAATTTGGTATCACTTCTAACTTTGCAAGCAGGCAGCCAAATCTTCGTCGGGGGTCGAAATTGGCTTCAGATTGTACTGTTGCGAGAGCAATTGCAACACATTGGGAGAAATAAACGCCGGTATGCTGGGACCGAGGCGAATATCTTTGATGCCTAAGTACAGCAACGTCAGTAAAATGGCCACGGCTTTTTGTTCGTACCAAGAGAGAACCATCGATAGGGGGAGTTCGTTGACATTTACCGAAAATGCATTCGCCAATGTCAAAGCAATTTGAATGGCAGAGTAAGCATCGTTGCACTGACCCACATCCATCAAGCGGGGGATGCCGTCGATGTCTCCCAGATTTTTATCGAAGAAACGGAATTTACCGCAAGCGAGGGTGAGAACCACGCAATCGTCGGGAACTTTTTCCACAAATTCGGTATAGTAATTGCGGGTGGGTTTGGCACCATCGCAACCGCCAACCAAGAAGAAGTGGCGAATATCCCCTTGTTTGACTGCCTCAATAACCTTATCCGCTACTTGCGAAACGGCATTGCGAGCAAATCCGGTGGTGACGCAACGGGAATCGCCGTCGGTTGTGAAACCAGGCATGGCGAATGCTTGTTCGATGACGGGGGTAAAATCATCATTTTTGATATGGGGTAAACCAGGAAAACCCACCGGACCGGCGGTATACACGCGATCGCGATAGCTATCTCGCGGCGGCATCAGGCAGTTGGTATTGAGAACGATGGGACCGGGAAAGTCGGCAAATTCCTTGGTTTGATTTTGCCAAGCGGTACCGTAGTGACCGTATAGGTGAGGATATTTTTGTTTTAATTGGGGATAGCCGTGTGCCGGCAGCATTTCCCCGTGGGTATAGACGTAGATACCTGTGTTTTGAGTTTGCTGCAGCAGTTTTTCCAACTCTAGCAAGTCATGACCGGACATTAAAATGGCTTTGCCGCGTTTGGCACCCAAAGGAACGCTGGTGGGAACCGGATCGCCGTAGGTTTGCGTATTGCCAGCATCCAACAGTTCCATGGTCCGCAAGTTGACTTTCCCCAATTCTAGGGCAATGTCTACCCAATCCTGCAAGTTTTTGTCTTGGCTATCTAAAGCTGCTAAGGCACGATGGCAAAATTCGTATACGCTATCGTCGTGTTGGTTGAGTTCGGCAGCATGGAAAGCATAAGCAGCGATGCCTTTCAGTCCGTACAATACGGTCAGTTTGAGGGAGAAGATATCTTGGTCGGTGCCGGATTTGCCGATAAATTCGTATTCGATATTTTGGCCTTGTTGCACCAAGTTGGCTTGGTCGCTAGCGGGTTGGAAGTTGGCTACATCCGACCAAACTGGCGTACTGCCGGTGGCGGCGATGCGGTTTTTCAGGTCTTCTCGAAATGCGATCGCTTTTTGGATATAAGTACAAAAGTTTTCTGGGTCAAAGTTAACGTTGGTGAGGGTAGCAAACAGTGCCTCGCAGGTAAAAACATCAACCTCTTTGTCAGTTATACCTACTTCTCTGGCTTGCAAAGCAACTTCTCCCAATCCCCGCAAACAGTGGGTCAGCAAATCTTGCAAAGCATCAACTTCTGGGGGTTTGCCGCAAGCACCCATTGTATAGCAAGCTTCGCCTTTGGCGGTTTGTTCGCATTGGCTGCAAAACATATGATGTATCTCCTTCCTGCTGGTCTATTGTTACTCTATCGAAAGTGGGGAGAAAGTTTCCTTGACCTAAGTCAAATTGCGATTAATTTTTGGATTTTGGTGGTTGGCAGCAACAGACAAAATTCTCTCATATCAAGAATAGAAAAAAGTAGGGTGCGAAGAAACACCCTACCAAAACGAATAATTTGAAAGATGGGTTGGGTTATGCTAGAGAAGTGATTTGGATATCGTCTTCGGTGATGTTGTTGGCATCCACACCCGTTAGACCCGCGATCGCTTCTCTGTTGACTTTTCTCTGTCAGCTGATTGAAATTTTCTACCATCTCCATTGGCAGGTGGCGGTTGTGGGGTCAAAATATTAGCTGGATACTTGACACAATCGTAAAAGCGTGCATTTGTATGGCTGGTACCCTATTTCATTGCCTATTGGTAGGTTTGCCATTTATCGGGTATCGGTGGCGCAATTTTGGGGTGGTTTGGCATTACCGGTGTTAAATTGATAAAAACCCTTGAGGTGGAGGAGAGTACTGCGATAGCGTATGGAATTTGTGCCACCTTCAGTATTTGCTTGAGCGCGACCTACTTGCAAAAAACCATCTTGCCCCCAATCTTCCATTGTATCTTGACGGGGCAAATCGGAGGGCATATCGGCATTCCCAGGAACTGTTTCTAGACTTTGTCCGGTTACTGTATTGTTATTCACCTCACCTGTAATGCAGGTTCTGGAACCTTTGTAAGGATAGTAATACGCACCCACGATGTCCTCACCTTGTTTGCGAAAGCGAAAGCATACGCCGGAAACCCGTTGAATACCGGATGGAGGGCGATCGCTACATAGACGATAATTTCCATTGGGCAAGCTTTCTACCGTAAACCGAGCGTTGGTCGGACCTTTGATAACTTCCGCACTCTGAGCTATAGGAGACAATCCTAGGAAAACCGTAGAGAGAATCGGAAAATACAAATACCATTTCATAAGCCAACGAACTATGTTATAGGTGTTCGCCATTGTTGTAAATTATGGAAATTTCTAATTCTAGTCGTACCATAACATAGCAAACGTCTTTTTTTGTATGACTGGTTTCTTGATACAGAGATAGCTAGAACGATTTGCATCCATTTAGGAAAAACATGTAGCCTGTCAAAAATATATCAACCCAATTCTTCTAATTGTTCCATGGCATCGCGATAGCCTTGTTGGTTTCCCTTTTGTTGGAACAACTCAGCAGCTCGTTTAAAATTCGTACGTGCTTTGTCTATTTTGCCACGATCTTCATAAACTAAAGCAAGGTTATAGTAAAAAAATGCACGATTTGGATCGATTTGAATGGCTCGATTGTAGTTGGAAATGGCTTTTTGATATTGTTCTAGCTTTTGATAGGCACTTCCCAAGTTGTTGTAAAAAGTAGCAAAATCAGGGTTGAGTTCGATGGCACGATTGTAGTTGGAAATGGCTTCTTGGTATTGTCCGAGATTTCTGTAAGCTAGTCCCCGGTTGTTGTAAGCAGTCTCCAGACCGATACCCCCCCAGTCATTATCGATTTCAATCGCACGAGTATAGCTAGAAATGGCTTTCTGGTACTTTCCTAATTGCTGGTAGGCACTTCCTTTATTGTTGTGAGCAACGGAATAATCGGGATTGAGTTCGATGGCGCGATCGTAGTCGGCAATTGCTTTCTGATATTCTTTTAGATCGTAGTAGGCATTTCCCCGATTGTAGTAAGCAGCGGCATAATCAGGTTTGATTTCGATGGCGCGATCGTAGTCGGCAATTGCTTTCTGATACTCTCTTAAGTTATCGTAGGCATGTCCCCGATATAAATATACATTCACATTTTTGAAATCCAACTCAATGGCTCTGGTAAATGCTTCTACAGCCTGGCGATAGTCTCTCTGTTTGTACAATTCCTTGCCGCGATTGTAATAGTCTTTTGCCGATTGAAAATCTTCTGAAGGAATGTTAGGTGTTTGTAAATTGGCTGGTATTTTTGCTGCACTTACTACAGAACAGGTTCCTAGCAAACCTGCTACACTCAAACAGCATCCCCACCACCGAAGCCATTTTAACTGGGAAGGTTGCAATTTCTGGTAAAGTAGTGTAGAAATACGTTTTTTCATGGCAAAATTTCCCAATCTAGCGATCTCCATTGTTCTATGGTAGCCAATGAAGGCGATCGCTGACATTTCTAAAAGAGACAAGAACAGCGCGATCGATGGAGAATTATACTCAAAAAATTCTGTCGTAGCACTTGGACAACTTCTTCCATAGTTGGGTCTTCTTTTTGGCTTAAATAAAATGATGATTTTTTCATATAAGTACAAACGGGCGTTCGCTTAAAACGATCTATAAAAATAGCGATCGCGGTTCTGGCGGCTAGCCATCCAGTTAAATTCATATTTCTTAGTCATTATTAACTGACTGTACCACTTGCATTGGGAAACCAATAAGCTAAAATAGACAAAATTATCCAATACTTCCTAGGTTCTGGCTTCCAACGTGGGTCATAAACCGTACGAAAATCCGTG
>CAYZHY010000146.1:0-8619 GCA_964477525.1 uncultured Geitlerinema sp.
AAAATTTGATTTTTGTTTCGTTGCACCTTCTGAATTGACTAGGGATTGAGACGCTATTAATGTATAAATTAGTATATCTAGTCTAGAAGAGCCTTTTTTTTTAGAAATGGTATTAGAAAAACTCGGGTGAAGTTCAACAGTTCCACTTCAATTCCGCCATAGCAATTCCTGATTCTCCGGCAATAGAATATAAAAGGTAATATTTGCTATCTTCGCAATAAATAGCAGGGTCTCTTAGCTGTCGGACTCTCTTTTTCGCCGAGCCAGGTTTGGAAGGTTTGACGGGTAAAAATCTGGCGAACAAATTGACTCCTTCGTAAGATTTTTCGGGTTTTAAAATCCGTCTAGGGGGTGATGGAATCCAAGATGGCCAGTTTGTTTTTAAATCTACATAGCTCATTAAAATAGATTCAGGAGCATCTCCAATGCGAGAATAGAAGATAAATAATGTATCTTCTTCTAATAAAATAGCTGCATGTCTCATTTTGCTAAGACAAGTCGCTCCCGTTTCAAAAGGTGTTAGACCATCTGGCGATCGCAAAAAAATACCACCTCTATTTTTATTTTTCGCAATCGCATAATACCAGCCATTATATTTAAAAACTCGAAAGTAAAATGGTCCTAACCGTTCGGATGATGAAGTAAAATGCAAACCATCTTGGGATGTGGCGACAAAAGTAAACTGACCCTCCTGTGAATAAACACCATGAAAGTACATCCTAATTTCTTGATGTTCGTCATCCACAAGAACATCTGGGGAAGCAATATGACTTTGACAGACAGTTTGATTTAAATGTAGCGTGCCAGGTGGATACACCTCCCACGGACCTTGGAGGCTATTGGCATATGCCAAACGAATGTATCTTCCTGTATGATGGGCAAAATAAAGATAGTAGCGTCCCAAAGGATTGGGAATCCAATCGGGAACGCGTATCAAGGAAGGTCCACCGATACTGTTACCGGCTCTACCTTCCAAGCCTGGCATCTCTGGCGAAATAATTGGATTTTGGGAAAACCGCAACACTCGCGGCTGGTATTGAGGATTCACGATCGCAATTTAATTATGGTAGTCCTGCATAGCAATGGTGAATGGGAACTGGAAATCCCACAATGCATGCCATTACCACCATCGTTACCATACGTCCTATCCCCATCGCAAGAAATCAATCAATCTACCCCCATAGCAAGAAGTTAATTTAATTATGTCGATAAATCGCATCCGCCACTTGGGCAACATCCCACATTGCTGCCACATCGTGGATCCGTAAAATATCGCAAGCACCCGTAGCGATGGCGGCCGTACAAGCTGCTGCCGTTCCCCAAACTCGTTGTTTGGCATGGGGGCGATTGAGAATTTTGCCAATAAAGCTTTTACGAGAAACACCAACCAAAAGGGGATACCCCAACGCTCGAAATTCCGACAATTGCCGCAATATATCTAGATTTTGCTGGTAGGTTTTGGCAAAACCAATCCCCGGATCCAATATAATTTTACTGGCATCGATACCAGCTGCGATCGCTGCTTCGGCTCGTTCTTGTAAATAGGTTTTTACCTCTGCCACCACATCGTCATATTGGGTAAGTTGCTGCATGGTTTGCGGCGTTCCCCGCATGTGCATCAAAATCACAGGCGCATGGTGCTGCGCTACCGTTGGCAACATTTGACAATCGTGGGTCCCCCCAGTGACATCGTTGACCATATCGGCACCTGCTAGCAAAGCTTCCCGGGCGATGTCCGATTTCATGGTATCTATGGAAATGGGTACTTGGCTTTGTTGGCGAATTGCCTCAATTACCGGCAGTACCCGCTTGCGTTCTGTTTCCAACGATACATCGGCAGCACCAGGTCGGGTTGACTGACCGCCAATATCGATAATATCGGCACCAGCATCAACCATTGCTGACGCTTGCTGGATGGCTGCATGTAAGGTGTCAAAATCGCCGCCATCGCTGAAACTATCGGGAGTTACGTTTAAAACCCCCATCATATAGGTGCGTTTGCCCCAATGAAGTACGCTTTCACCCAGGGGAAGGGAATTTGGCAGGGAAATGGGCATAAGATTCCACAGTTCGACAAAGGTCACCGCCCAACGCCACGGCGAACGAGTTGCGGGCGATGGCACCCAAGGCATCGTTCCTCCGGACCATCGCAAGAAATCAATTACAATTTACTTGTAATTGGCAATGCGTGCAAAAGCATCGGGTTTCAAACTGGCACCCCCAACCAGAACCCCATCAATTTCCGGTTGTGCCATAATTTCATCAATGTTATCGGGTTTCACCGAACCACCGTATTGAATGGGAACATTGTCAGGTTTGCTGAGTTTGGAACGGATTAAACCAATAACTCGGTTGGCTTCGGTGGCATCGCAGGTCTCGCCTGTACCGATGGCCCAAATGGGTTCGTAAGCAATCACCAAGTTGGTCTGGTCTACATTAGCCAAATCTTTTTCTAACTGGCTGTAAATATGAGCTTCCGTTTGCCCGGCATCCCGCTGTTCTTTGCTTTCGCCAACACACAAAATCGGGGTCATGCCATAATTTTGTGCAGCTAGCAGGCGTTTGTTTACCGTGTCGTCGGTTTCGCCAAAATACTGACGGCGTTCGCTGTGGCCGACAATAGCGTAGGTAACGCCCATTTCCGATAGCATCGGTGCTGAAATTTCACCGGTAAAAGCTCCCGATTCTTCCCAGTGAATGTTTTGCGAACCCAGACGAATTCTGGTTCCGTGTAGGTTTTTCGACATTACGCCCAAAGCGGTGAAGGGAACGCACAATACCAGTTCCCTATCTTCTGGCGTTTCCTGTACGGCATGGGAGAACCCTTGGAGAAACTCCCGCGCTTCTGCCTGGGTTTTGTGCATTTTCCAGTTACCGGCAAGAATGATTCTTCTCATAAGCCTCGATCGCACTGACAAAAAAAATACGCCGTTGGCTATTTGCCAACCATAGTTCAGTATAGGAAAGGAAGGGAACAATTCCTAGAGGACGGTTCGGCGATCGCCGTAAAGGAAAGTCCGGTTTTCTGTACCAGCGTTTTTCATTTTCCTAACAACTATCTATCCTACACTGCCGCTTGGCGATCGCGAAATAGGAATCGGAACGAAAAATGGGAAGATGGAATAGCCTGAAATCGCAAATCTAAGATTTTTGCTGGGATACGTTGTTCGGATGGCGGTAAATTTTGCTTTAATAGGAAAAAGGGAAGCGAATTCTAAAAAATTGCAAGTATATTGATTTCTATAGAAAAAATGCTGTAGCCAACTTCCAATCGTTTTGTTTCCCGTATCTGTGGGGATACTAAAACGAAACCACAATTTAGACAGGCGAGTTTAGCCAATCTGCTCTATCTTTCCATAATATATTTCTATATTCCCACACACCCAAGCTCGGTTGTTCCCATGCTATCAACGAAGCGAAACTAGGATGGTTCTATGTCTTCGGTCCCCTCTTCTGGTCCCTACCAAAGTCGAGTTTTTAATTTCGTAGCCAAGCGATCGCGCCAACTCGGCGATCGCCTGGCAGTGGCGTTGCGTCATGCGAAAGTTGCCTCCAGCTGGGGGATTCAACTCCTGTTGTATCCTATCTACGTCATGGTGCAAGGTACGCGCGTTGTTCGCCAGCGCTTGCAGCCCAAACAACAGCCTACTTCATCGGACTATTCCCTCACCTCAGCCGATGATGTGGTTTACCCAAACAGCGATGTGGCTGTGGATAGGCCCATACAAGAGGTTTTAGAGGCGTTGAATTCTTCTGTCGTTCCCCCAGAAGCGGCAACAGAAACCACAGAAACCGAAACAGAAATCGAAACAGCGACACCTGCTGTCGAGCGCGAACAGGCAACGCCATCGCTGCCATCATCCCAAGGTTGGCCAAGATTTTTAGAAAAAATTATCGATCGCTCCCAGCATTGGTGGCATCAATATGTGGAAACCTATTTAGAAAAATATGTAGGCCGCCGATCCAACGAAGGCAACCTAGCTAGCAATGGTGGGGATGCTACGACGCAACAGCAGCTATTTTTCAATCTCGATAGCAGGGATTTAGAAATTTCCGAGATTGCCCTATCACCGCAACAAACCATTCAATCGGTGGCTACGCAGCTAGAAAGCCGCACTTTGGTGTTGGTTACGCCACAACAGGAGATTTTAGATATCCTATCGCCGCAACAACGACAGGCCGTTTGCCAGCGCATTGCTAGAAAACTCAGCACTTACTACCATCGCCACGCGCTGGCCGTTGCCAACAATTATACGGTTGGGGAATCGCAATCTCCTTTGAATCCTGGGTTGTCTTGGTGGGAACGCCTTTGGGATTGGATGCAAACCAGCCCGGTGGCCGTGAAGGCCAATTTATTCTCCGAATCTAGTATGGTGGCTGCGGAAACAGCATCGATGGCCCCAATGCCAGTAGGAGAACTAGCGGCTTCGCAAACAGAAACCGATACGGAAAAGGCTTTGGTAGCCGCTTTCTTGGAGTGGGTTTGTGACCATTCTCCGCAAACTTGGCGGCGATTTGGTGCATCCTTAGAATGTGCGATCGCGAAAGTGGAAAGTGGGGAACTATCGCCAGCAAGCGATTTAGGAACGGTTCTCATCAAACGCGGTCAGAAGTGGTTGCAACACGAACCAGTTCAGTGGCGGAGCTACCAACTACAATTTCACTGGGGAGAGCCTTTGGAAGAACATCCCAAATGGCAACAAGCCCAGCAGTATATTTACGATTTAATTCAAACTGCGATCGCCTACTTTTTTGCTCGTCAAGTGCCTACGGAAACGAACCATTCCCAGCTCCATTCGTCAGCTTCAGAAAACGAATCCACTTCTTGGGGCGATCGGATGTTGCGGTGGTGGCAAAATGTGAAGGCTGGTACGTTGACCCCCTACCGCTACCCGCAATTCCAACTCACCCAGGAAAATGAAAGCTGGCTGACCATGGAAGAATTGTTTGGTAGAGCCAAGGCTTATTGCATTACCACACTCGAAGATTCGCCAACGGCCGTTGTTGAGAGTTCTCAAACCGATCGAGAAACCAACCAAAACCATCCCACGCCAAGTTTTGCTAGCACCCATATGTCTTCCCATCCCGGATTGTGGGAAACGGCGGATGGTGAATGGATCGATACGGAAGCGATTTCGTTGGGATACGATCGCCATCCCCTGCAAATCGTCTTAGAAAAATTGGATCGATGGATGCTGTGGTTGGAAACTTGGTGGGATAAAATTTGGCAATGGATCCGTCAAAAACTGAACCGCCAAACCTAAGCATCCTCTCCTCCAAAAATTGGGAACCACCAACGCCCGTTGGTACGTCGGTAAGTAAGGTCCAAGCGATCTTGCCAACACCAGCTAGCCTTCAGAATTGGTTAATGGGAAATGGCTAGCAATGCTAAGATAAAAACTGTTTGAGATGCCCTGCTTGTAGCATCAGTTTTTTATATTCGTTGTTGGAGATTCGCTATGTTTACCCTAAAGATCGTAGTCTATATTGTTGTCGCTTTCTTCGTTAGCCTGTTTGTCTTTGGTTTTCTATCCGGCGACCCTGCCCGTAACCCCAAACGACGCGACATGGAATAATCGCTGGTCCTTGTTTGGCTAAAATGGAGTTTTGGGGATGCCTGTGGGTATCCCCAAAGCTTTGCTTGGGGGAGAATGGAGGATGCCGACAGATTTGGAATTTCCTTGAAGATGCAAATATGCCCTATCCAGTACCACCACCAGAACCACCAGCTATTCTTGTAGCTGACCCCCACCCAACCATTTCCCAAGCAACTTCTTTTCAGTTCGACGACGATCGCAAGGCAGAATCGAATGCAACCGTTGCTGGTGGCGTTCCCCAAGCGATCGCACCAGAGACCCTCAACGAACCACCAAAAGCTGCTAATTTATTGCCTGAGGTACCGGAAAAATCACCAACGGCAACGGAGTCTGTTCACCTACGCGCCAACCAACGCAACGTTTCGCAAGCAGAACCTTCCAACTCTGGGATTCCCATTGAGGTTCCCCTTCCTTCTGAAGAATCGAGTTCGCCAGAACCTATTTCGCGAGATGGAAAGGCGGAAGATTTTCGAGTTCCGCAATCGCCCGATACAACAACCACAGAAGTGGTGGACGATCTCAAAGTAACCGCCGAAAATCAAAATTTCAACCAGCAAGAACAAGTATTTACGGCCAAAGGCAACGTTCTCATGCGCTATCGGGGAACGTTACTAGATGCCGATCGCTTGCAAGTAAATTTACGCACGCGCACAGCCATAGCTGAAGGAGATGTAGCCTACCAATCGGGAAGGCAAAAACTCTTTGGCGATCGCATACGCTACGATTTGGTGCGGGAAACAGGTACCATTCAACAAGCAAGGGGAACCGTTTTTCTCCCTAGTGCCCAACAAGATTTTACCCCTACTGCAACCAGCAATGGTGGAAGTACTGCCAGCAACGCACCCGTCAGCGATCGGGTTTTCTCGACGCAGCCGTTGGAAGTTGAACCTGGCGCTGGTGGCGCGAATTTAGGTGGGGATGTCGGTATCAATACTGGTACCGGCCTTGATTCTCCCGATACGCAACAAGGAGCATTTACGCAAGTTCGTTTTGAAGCCAACCAACTGCAAATTACTCCTGAAGGTTGGCAAGCCACCGATATTCGTTTCACCAACGATCCTTTTTCCCCACCGGAGTTGCAGCTGAAAGCCAGCGAAGCCAGAACCCGACCTTTGGAAAATGGTGCTACGGAATTACGTGCAGAAAATCCGCGCTTAGTATTTGATGGTGGTTTCACCCTTCCTTTGTTGCGGGAACGGGTGGTTATTAACGAAGAACAAGAAGATCCTTTGGTGAGATTTGGTTTCGATCGCGGCGAACGGGGTGGTTTGTTTGTGGAAAGAGATTTTTCTGTGATTTCCCAAGACAGGGTCCAATTCAGCGTCACCCCGCAGTTTTTCGTGCAAAGAGCCGTACAAGGTAAAGGTGGATTTCCCGATCCTTCTCAGTTTGGTTTGTTAGCTTCTTTGGATGCGACGATAACGCCGACAACATTTTTGCAGGGGTCGGCAGATTTTACCAGTTTGGCGCTAACCGACGAAGAGGAATTTCGCGGCAGTTTGCGCTTGCGTCAAGCGATCGGCAACCATACCCTCTCGGGAGAATATAGTTTTCGCGATCGCTTATTTAACGGTTCTTTAGGATTTCGTACCGTTCACGAAAGTATTGGTGCCGTAATTACCTCTCCCAATATCGAAATAGGAAACACTGGCATCACCCTCAACTACCAAGGCAGCATCAACCGCATTGAAGCGGATACCGATCGCTTGGAGTTACTAGAACCATTTTTTGTTCGCGACAACGATCGCACGGAGCTCACTCGTTATCAAGCCAGTGCTTCCCTCAATCGCGCGTTTTCTTTGTGGAAAGGGGAACCCCTACCTACTACCGCCGAAGAAGGATTGCGCTATACGCCAACGCCTGTCGTTCCCTACCTACGCTTGGTTACTAGCGTTCGGGGAGTTGCGAGTGCTTACAGCAACGGCGACGAACAAAATTCCCTTTCCGGTGGCATCACTTTGCAGGGTCAGTTTGGTCATTTTTCGCAAGATTTTTTGGATTATACAGCTTTTGAAATCGGTTACTCCCAAGTTTTGCTGGATGGAGAGTCGCCGTTTCTGTTTGACAGGTTGGTAGACACGCAAGTGCTGAACTTGGCCATTTCCCAACAAATTTACGGACCTTTTCGGTTGGGGGTGGAAACAGCCATCAATCTAGATACCAACGAAATTTTTAGCAGCGATTTTATTTTGCAGTACAACCGTCGTACCTACGGCATTACGCTGCGGTTCAATCCGGAACAACAAGTGGGTGGTATCAACTTGCGCATCAGCGATTTCAACTGGACCGGCAAAACCAAGCCTTTTTCTGGCGGTACAAACTCTCTAGAATAGGGGAATGTTGCAATTCAATGGACATTTCGGCAAGCGATCGCTTTTTGATTCTATTAAAATACAATGTATCCCTTAAAAACCAAAAAGGTACAATCCATGGATTTCTTGCGAAAAGCTCTCAATATTGTCATTGGCATGGCTTTGCTAACCTATATTGGTGTTAATGTCATTCGATTGACCATCTTTTTTTTAGAGAAAAATTAAACGTTTGTTGACAACTGTTGGAAATTTGGAAACTCTCTATGGCTGACCCACTAACTCCTCAAATCAGCGATCGCATTTGCAAGCACATGAACGAAGACCACACCGATGCCATCACCCTATACGCGCAATATTTCGGCGGGGTAAAAGCAGCAACGGCAGCGAAAATGCTGAAAATCGACCCGCAAGGAATGGACCTGCAAGTTCAGGTGGATTCGGAATCGAAACCAGTGCGTGTGGAATTTGAACGTACCCTAGAAGATTCGGAAGATGCTCACCATACGCTGATTGCAATGGCCAAGCAAGCCCAAGCTGCCATGAAATCTTCGTAAATTGGAATAGTTATCAAAGATTGGAGTTTCCTAAGGCAGAATACAAACCAGTAGGGTGGTTCTATCTACCCTACTTTATCTCCAGAATTTCTAAATAATTGCAGGTAGAAGGCAGAAAGCGATCGCTTTTAACCATTGTTGGCAAAATATCTAATA
>CAYZHY010000147.1:0-8616 GCA_964477525.1 uncultured Geitlerinema sp.
GTTTTTTTTGACATTTTTGTTATTGTGAAAACAACATTTTTGCCCAGCCAGGTAAACATTTAAAAGGTGGTACGATGATGTTTGACGATTCCCAACCAAGAATTCCATGTCCGCTTTTTGTGCATACTTTTTTCTTTAGCAGCCTATATAGATAGTAGAATTCCATGAGTAGGTCTGAAACGATTGGCAGATTTTCTACCTATCTCTCTCTCGGAGACCGGGAGGGTAGAACTGCTATTGCTCCTATCCAAAAGAGCAATCCGATTCTCAGAAATATTATGGAATTTTTGGTTGGCACACAAACACCAGCCAGTACCGAAAGCTGGGCGCGGTATTTTCTCATGATGGTTTTAGAATCTCCCAAATTGTACTGGTTTTTTTACCGAACGAATTTTCCTCTAGCAGGTGTTTCGTACTATACATTTTATATAGATATTTTTCGGAAGTTTTTGTTTTGTTACTTTCAACCAGCTTGTTGGAAAGCGGCTTCGCAAGTTTATCGAGAGTTTCAAAACAATTCTTATATTGCTTTGCAATATCCCCTAGAGGAATGTTTTGTCATTGCTAGTACGGCGACGTACAAGCCCGAAAAATTGCTGCGTCGGTTTAATTTTCAAAGTCAGTTTACCCTGCAAGACTATACATTTAACAGCATCAAACGTATTATTAGAAATCAAGTTTCTCGGGAGTTAAAGCTTGAAAATATCAAGTTTTCTGATTATGGGTTGCTACGTCGTATTCACGAAGGAGAGTTAAAAAATTACTTGTTGCAATACAGTGGTTCTAGTTTGGATAGACCTCTAGAATTTTACTGTTTGGCTTGGCAAGCATTTAACGAGTGTGCTGACGAATGGCTGGCAGCGGCAACTTCTTCTCAAACCAATGGCAATCGCAATGCCGTGTTGAAATATATGTCCGGCGATCGCTTGGAGAAAATTGCCGAACGATACAACCAATATTTGCAAAGGCGATCGCAACCCACCAGCGATCGCACCTTGGTATCTTCTATAGAAACCGTCGATGGCGCCGAAATCGAGCAAATGTTGGAAACGTGTGCTCGTGCCACCCGTCACTGTCAAAATGCACGTTCTTTTCCTCTAGATCCCCAAGAAGACTTTAGCGATCCCAACCAAACGCCTTTTGATATTCTGGCATCTACCGAAGAACAAGAACACTTACAAGGGATCAAAAAAGTCATTTTGCAGCGATTCCAACAGCTAGACAGCAAAACCCAAACCTGCTTGCAGCTGTGGTTGGGATTGGGGTTTAACCAAAGCGATTTTTTAACGTTTCTTAACCTGAAAAAACAATATCAGGTAGCCCGTCACTTTCAGCGTTTTCAGAAAGAATTGCTGAAAGCCGTTTTTGACTATCTCACCCAACAGCTAGACGATTTTCCGCAATCGGAAGCTGAGGAAGTAGATTATGTCTTGAAAGATTGTTTAATGTATATTAAAGAATTTTTAACTCAGACTTGTACCGATTTCTTCGGCGATCTACTAGTAAATATCATAACCAACCGCATGAGTATCTCCCAACGCCGTGATTTATTGGCCAGTTTAAGCGAAACCAAGTCCCCACCCCAATTTTTCGGACATTTGCCATCAGCCACAGATTTGCCATCAGGGGTGTCCATTTCACCGCCAGGGGAAAACTTGGAGGAAAATTCTGCCAAACAACCATCAGAACGCATTGTTTGGGTGCACCAACAATTATACGAAGCTTTTTGGGCGGATGTGGAAGCCAACTTGCAAGTAGATTTAAGCCAATTTCCCTCTTCGCCAAACAGCATCGCTACCTTTATCGAAAAATGGCTTCGGGATAACCATGCTGTTTTATACAAAACGTAAGGATGGGCCATGATGAAACTAAGTTTTGACGATTGGGTAACCTTATATCCACATCAGGTATTTCTGCAAATAACACCAAGCCATCGCGATCTAGCTTGGCAAAAAACCCAGCATTTAGATTATTCTTACGTAGCTGCTCGCTGGCGGGCTTACATAAATTGCCTGTGCGTGCATTTACTTTTCGAATATTTAACAACAGAAGACATGTCTGAAAAGCCCAAGTTGGCTTCCTCATGGGAGGAATCCTTACATTTGTGGGAATTGCTCAACGGCTTTGCCGTCGTATTGGGAAAAACGCGATTGGCGATCGTGCCCAGTGAAAACGATTGCATTTCCGAATTACGAGTACAACGGGAATGGTTGGATATTGCCGACTGGCGCAGCGATTATTATATCGGCGTACAAGTCAACCTCACCGACAATTGGCTGAGAATTTGGGGATATACGACGTACCAGCATCTCCGGCAAGCAGGAACCTACAATCAAACCGACGAATCCTATTCCTTAGATGCTAGCGATGTCGTTGAAGACCTAACCGCCCTGTGGTTGTCTCGGGAAGTCACCCCTCAAGGGCAACAAATCGGCAGGACCGCACCCATGCTATCTGCTGCCAAAGCCCAACAACTGCTACCATTGTTGGAAAAACCTGGTTGGTACTCTCCCAGACTCAATCTTCCTTTTCAAGAATGGGCGGGATTGATCGCCAACCCTCAGTGGAGAAAAGAATTATGCCAACGACGTTTCCAAGCAAAAACAGTACAATCCGATCGGATTAACCTCCTAGACTGGTTTCGCCATCAATTTCACCAGGGATGGCAATCGCTGGATACCTTTTTGGACCGGCAACCCAGACAGCTGGCTTTTCGCAAACGCCAGGTTCGCCCCTGCGATACCATGCAAATTGCGGTGGAAGGAATCAAAGCGATCGATTTGGGCATGCAACTGGGTCACCAATCCGTAGCTTTGTTGCTGGGGGTCATGCAAAGCAAGGGCGAACAAAGGGTAAGCGTACGGGTACAATTGCATCCTACCAACGGGCAAAAGCTGCTGCCATCCAAAATTCGGTTGGCTTTGCTGTCGGAATCAGGAAATGTTTTACAGGAGTTGACCTCGCGGGGTTACGATAATTTTATGCAGCTGAAAAGATTTACGTGTCCCTATGGAAAATCCTTTAAGATAGAGGTGTCGTTAAAGGACTTCCGAATTGCTGAGGAATTCGCGATCGCGCCACGACAATAACGAACACCTATGAGCAGGTTGGTCGTCTTAAATTTAGGTCGGGGAACCTTACATTCGGGATTTCCCTGCGTAACTTTGTGGCTGCAGGAAGAAGGAAGCCCCAGTTTGGAACAATTTGTGGGGTCGCTGCCGGCAGCCCCAGAATTGTTGGATTTATACCGCCAGTGGCAACTTTTATATCAGTTGCTGTACGAAGCCCGTTCGATCGATGTGCGTCGGGGCGATCCCACCGCCAAAACTACAGATGGAGACGAAGATATTGAAATTGACGAAGCCGATATCACCCACGTTTCCGATGCCGAGTTTCATCAAGTTTGTCAGGGGTTCCAACAACGAATCGATAATTGGTTGGATGCTGCTGAGTTTCGACATCTGGAACGCCACCTACGCATGCGGCTGTCTCCCGACGAAGAAATTCGCTTTGCCATTCAAGGATCGGACCCGCAAGTAAAAAGGCTGCCTTGGCATTTGTGGCAGTTTTTCCAGGATTATCCCTATGCGGAAATCTCGCTTGCTTCTTTAGAATTTGCGCCTCAAAAACAAATTCGCAATCAGTCGCATTCGGTACGCATTCTTGCCATTTTGGCAGATGTGGACAATCGCAACAACAGCGGTCAAGCTTCGGAAACGGAAAACCAGCAGCAACCAGAAGATTTCCCACCATCCACCCGCGATTGTTCTCTATCGGAAACCCGTTCGGGAAGCATTGACGTAGCTGCCGACCGGCGTTTGCTAGAAAGCCTACCCCATGCGGAAGTGGTGGTTTTGGAATCCCCTTCGCGTCAGGAAGTGAACGAATATCTTTGGGATCCAGCCGGATGGGATATTTTGTTTTTTGCTGGGCACAGCAGCAGCCAAGGCAGCGATCGAACCGGGCATTTGTTTGTTAACGAACGGGAAAGTTTGACCGTCGAACAATTAAAACATGCCTTGCGCAAAGCCATCGAACGGGGGTTGCAGGTAGCTATTTTTAATTCCTGCGATGGGTTGGGATTGGGAGAAAATTTGGCTTCCCTACAAATTCCCCATACGATTGTTATGCGGGAACCGGTGCCCGATCGGGTGGCGCAGACGTTTTTGCGTTTTTTCCTCAGCGGATTTTCCCAAGGCCAATCGTTTTATACGGCGGTTCGCGAAGCGAGGGAACGGTTGCAAGGGGTGGAAGGCGAGTATCCCTGTGCCAGTTGGCTGCCAGTGATTTGCCAAAACCCGGCGGTATCGCCGCCTACCTGGGAGGTGCTGCGGGGGGTGGTGCCCCGTTCGCGTTCTGTAGTTCCTCGGGTTTCTGCTTCTAAAGTATTCAAAACAGCGTTGTTGGTTGCTGTTTCGGTGGTGGGGGTGCGATCGCTCGGTTGGTTGCAGGGTTGGGAACTGAACCATTTCGATCGGATGATGCGCCTTCGACCTGAGGAACCGGCCGACGATCGGTTTTTGATCGTGACCGTTGATGAAAAAGATATTCAATACCAAAGCGAACGCGGTATGGAACGACGGGGTTCCCTCAGCGACGAAGCCTTGAACCAATTGCTGCAAAAAATAGCCCCCTACGATCCAGTGGCGATTGGTTCCGATATTATTCACGATTTTCCTTACCAACCGCAACTGGCCAGCCGTTTGGCACAGATGCCCGAATTTATTGGGATTTGCCGGGTTAGCCATTCTTCCAGCAATTTAATTGGCGTTCAACCACCTCCCAATTTCGATCGAGATCGTTTGGGCTTTACGAATTTTCCCTTGGATCCCGACCGCGTGATTCGCCGGCAATTGTTGGGGATGTCTCCCGACGAAAACTGCCCTGTCAATATTTCTTTTAGCTATCGCTTGGCACAACGATATTTGCAGGCGCATGGCCAATTGCAGGACAGCCGACCCCCAGGTGGCAACCTCAAAATTGGCGATTTGGCGTTGCAGAAGCTTCCTCCCAATGCCGGTGGCTACCAATTGGAACCGCAAGAAGCTTTGGGCTATCAGATTTTGCTGAACTATCGCGCCGAATCCCCGCAAAAAGTATCGCTACAAAAGATTTTAAGTGGGGCGCTCGACGATCGCTTGCAAGAGTTAGTTCGCGATCGCATCGTTTTAATTGGGATATCGGCTCAAAATCGAGACCTACACAACACGCCCTACAAGCATCAGGGTAACCGACAGATGACCGGTATTGAAATTCACGCTCAGATGACTAGCCAGTTGATTAGCGCGGTTTTAGAGGAACGTCCTTTGTTGTGGTGGTGGCCGCAATGGGTGGAAGTTCTCTGGATCGGTGCTTGGGCCGTGGTTGGCGGTACCATCGTTGCTTGGTTGGGTGCATCGCCACTACGAGGAACGCTCGTATTGGTCGCAACTTCAGCAACCCTCTACGGTATTGGTTTTGTTCTGTATTTGTATGGTGGCTGGGTGCCAACCATACCGGCTATCTTGGCGTGTGCCATCACGGGTGTATCCATAATTTCGATCGCAAAGTCCGGATTTTTGCTTTCTGCGGGCGTAGATCGATTCACCAATTTCCACTGGAATCGAAACAACTAGAAACACTTCAATCAGTGGAAATGGCAGCAGCCTTGTAACACCCGGATAGGGTATCAACGCCATGAATTATAACGTTTGGACACTCTTACTTAGAAGCGTTCTACTAGGATCGCTTTTGGGTGCGATCGCCAATGGTTCCTTATTTGCTCAACCAAGTGAAGCTAGAGAAACTTTGTTAAGTTTCAAATCGTCCTTGGGATCCCCTATCCTAAAAAACTCGAGCAGTGGGAGCAATGATGGAAACAGCAGCGGCGAAGGAAGCGGCGATAGTGAAGAAGAAGACCCAGATTTTAGTGGTGATGGCAGGCCCGGCTCCCAAACTGCTGGAGATGGTCGCGGGGTTTGCCAAGTGCCGGTGAATACACCTCTAACGGCACTGATTCCCAAATCCCATTTCGGAAAAACGATTGCTTCCCATCCAACTTTTTGGGTGTACGTGCCTTACTCAACACAAGAACCCCTCGTAGGCGAATTTGTGCTGCAAACGGAAAATCGCCAAGATGTTTATCGGGTGCCTTTCACCCTGAATGGAACGCCGGGATTGGTGCCCATTCAATTGCCCAGTACGGCTCCTGCCTTGGAAACCGGAGAGTCATATCGTTGGTATTTTAAAGTATATTGCAATCAAGAAAAAGATAATGTTCCCTTTTTCGTACAAGGTTGGGTGCAGCGAGTAGCCGCCAGCGACGCTTTAAAACAAGAGCTAGCAGCTGCTAATTCCAGACAAGACCGGGTTTTTGCCGATCGTGGCATTTGGTACGATGCTGTATCCCATTTAGCCCGTTTGCACCAGCAACAACCTAACAATCAAGCTTTACAGAAAGCTTGGCAGCGCTTGCTCGAAGCCAAGGGGATTGGCTTGCAACTACCGCCGCCAGCACCAAATCATCCTCGTGTTTTGTTGGGCAGCGATCGTTCTTAAGCTCAAGGTGGCATCGATACCTTCGCAAAAGGACAAATGGCCGATTGAAGGCCGGGATGGGATGGTCAAAATAACCGTACGAATCGTTATGTTTCTCCACCGTCACAACCAACTACCCACTAGTACGTAGGGCCCCCAAAAAAAAGGTATTGACCAGTCGCGTTGGGAATTTTGCCACAAACTGAGCTGGGCACGACGTAACGCTTCCGCTTTGCCAACTTGCGGCTGGGTGATGTACTGACGGTAAAATTCCTCCATCAGAGCTGCTGTGGATTCGTCATTGACTTGCCAAAGCGTAGCCAAGGTACTGCGCGCCCCAGCACCAAGAGCAATTCCCGCCAATCCCAAGGGAACCTGACCGTTGCCTCTAGCGGTTTCGCAAGCACTGAGAACCAGCAAGTCTAAAACTTGAGAAGTGTCAGAAGTTCTCAACTGTAACAGGCTTTCGAGTTCCCGAATGGTCAAAAGTTGGTCCCATAATAAAAGAAAAGTACCTTGCATTTGGGTGCGAAACTCCCCATGAGTTGCAATGTGTAAGATAGAAAAGGTTGTTTTTTGCAAATTTTTTCTTAAATTGTTGTAGGTTAAATCAGCATTGACCAAAAGTTGGTGGGGAAGCAATGACTGAATAGTTTGCCATTCCGATTGCACGCTATCCAAAGCCGTGAAGTAACGATCGCCGATGGTACGTTCTTGGCTAATCCCAGCAATCAATGCTTTCGGTGATGGTTGTTGGCGCTTGGGCGAAACCATCCCAATGCCCGGTACCCGCGCGATCGCGTATTTTTCCAGTAAATACCGTTCGCCATCGTACAGAACCGACATGGGAATGCTGGCCAAAGTACGGTCCAAAACAAAGACACAGGTATTTACCCCAGCTGCCTGCAATCGAGCGCGAAAAGGCGCTAGCAACCAACCATATACTTGTTGAGACAACGTTTGTACGTCAATCGTGCGATCGGGTTCTCGCAAGTATCTCTGCAAGCGTTGCAGGGTTTCTTCTGCATTGTTTTGAGAAACCCAGGCCGTGTGGCGGTGTAGGCTCCCATCGGGTAGGGAGAGCAACACTTCCAACCGATGGGGTAAAAAAATTGTGTGGAAAATAGCAGCTTCCGAATCGCTAGAAACCGAGCGTGCTTGCAACTGGGTATCTTGAAAAAAATGGTCCATTTTGGCCAGTTGCAAAGCTTCGATGGCATGGCGAGCGCGACGCAACGCCGACGGTTCTACTTGCTGGTGGGCAGGTAGCAGCAAACCTACCAACTGGCGATAGACCGGTTCGATGCGATCGCGAAAGTTAGCTTGGATTTGAGCGTAAGTAATCGCCTTGTCGTTGCGCAGCCTTTGCAAAGTACCTACAGCTTCCGAATAGGCAGCAATAGCCCCCTGGCGATCGCGCATTTGATGGAGCAAACGTCCCTTTTGCCAGTACCATTGATAGCGGAGGCCATCGCTGTCTGTCGTCTCCGCCAGGCGTAGGGCCTTTTCGGTAGATGCCATAGCCATTTTCGGATGGGCACCCATTTCCTGCAACCAACCCATGGTGCCCCATGCCGCAGACAAAGCATAACGATCGTGCAAATTTTCGGCAGTCGCGATCGCCTGTTGGGTTTGCTGGTATAAAGTAGAAAAACGTTCCTGCCACTGCAGCGATGTTGGGCTAGCCCCATCACAGTGGTTATTTCGTTGTTGCAAACAAGCCAGCAATCGTATCCGTTCCAACTGCGCCAGCAAGCTACGACGAGTGGCCGGTAAATCTTGCAAAGGAATAGGAATTTCCTCTGCTAGCTGTTTTGCCTGCTCCCACTGTTCTTGTTTTTCCATCAAACGCAAACGATTGAGTTGGGCGAGTAGCTGCCAAACCGGCAACTTGTTGTCAGCAGCAATTTGTGCCGCTTGTTGGTACAAATCGCTGGCACCGTCGAACTGTTGTTGGCGTCGAGCCAAATTCCCCAAACTCGATAAAATTGCACTTTCGCCAGCAGCTTGCCAAGAACTTGCAGAAAATTGTGGCGAACGCAAAGTAACGAGGGCGCGTTCTAAGGCTTGTTTCCCCTGGGATAGGTAGCCAGTTTGCTG
>CAYZHY010000148.1:0-8524 GCA_964477525.1 uncultured Geitlerinema sp.
CTTCATCCTGACGCTGTTGCAACTGCGTACCCACCTCTTGCGCCACCGATGCCAATCCCCCCACCGACATTTGCCCCAACTGCAGCAAAGGCACAATACGACTGTAATTGGGTTCGTCAGCCGCTAGCTGTTCGTTGCCCCATTCTCGCAGCCAAGCAGCCATATCCTCGTTGCTGGCGCGGGGAGCAAGTTCTTGTAAAAACTGCTGAACGGCGGATTCGCCCTGGGGGAGGCGTTCCAGGAGTTGGCGAAAGACGGGTTCGTATTCTTCCGGTCTCAGAGGTTCTTGCTGGCGTTGTAGCAGTTGGTTGCCGATGTCTCCCGCGAGCTTGCCAATATCGCCGCCGCCGGTTTGGGATAGCTGCACCATCCGTTGCCCCAATTCTAGGTTGGGAACGGGGGCGTTGGTGACTTTTTTGCCGAAGCGTCGCAGCCAGCCGCGAAAGTGTTTGTCTTGCTGGCGGTTGCCCAAATGTTCTTCCAGTTGCGCTGCCCCCCAGCCTTTTTCAGCGACGCCGTCTAGCAGTTCGAAAAACAAGGCTTCGTAGTTGCTATCGGAAAGGGGTGGTAGGTCGGGTTCTGCTGGCGGCTGCGGGGAGGGGCGGGAGAAGAGCCGTTTGATGGCGTTCCAGAGTTTTTTGAGGGAATGGAGGAGTTTGGAGAGCATACTGAGTGTGGGGGCGTGCGGTTCGGCTTCGCTCACCGCGACGGGGGCGTGGGAGCGTGGGGGCGTGCGGTTCGGCTTCGCTCACCGCGACGGGAGCTTGGGGGCTTTGACGAGGCGACAAGGATTTCAATTTTGCTCTACAGTTGGGAAAGGTTAACCAAGAGAAAGCTTATACCATTTTCTGAATAGTCTGCAAGAAATAATAGGGGCATTTTTTAAGTTTAAGGGCGCTCGCACGTTGTGTTCCTATCAGAGAAATCTGGAAATCCCAAAAAATCATTGTTTTTCAGAAAGCTTATGCTTCGTCCTAGCATCGATGTCTTTCTCATCCCCCTCATCCCCCTCATCCCACTCCTCCCACTCATCCCCTCATCCCCCTCCCAAAAAAACTACTGGGAAAAACTACGGGGATCGAGAGCGTCTCGCAGACCGTCTCCTAGCAGGTTGAAGGAGAGGACGGTGACAACGATGAGAACGGCGGGGGGCCACACTAGCCAGGGATGGAGGACCAAAATGGAGGCGTTGGTGGCGATGGAGAGGAGGTTGCCCCAGGAGGGATCGGGTTGTTGGATGCCAAGACCGATGAGGCTGAGGACGGATTCGGCGATGATGAAGCTGGGGATGCTTAAAGTAGCAGATATTATAACATATGTTGCCGTTTGGGGCAAGATGTGGCGAGCGATCGCGTAAAAATCACCCCCACCCATAGCTTGCACGGCTTGCACGAATTCTCGTTCTTTGATGGAAAGCACTTGTCCGCGTACCACCCGCGCCAATCCCGACCAGCTAATAAAGGAGGTAATAACCACAATCAGCAAAAATCGCTGGGTACTGCTCAATCCGGGAGGCAAAATGGCGGCGAGGGCAACCAACAGGTAAATACCGGGAATGGTCATGAGAACTTCCACCAGTCGCATGAGAATGCTGTCGATCCAGCCGCCGAAATAGCCGGAAATGCCGCCGACTAGCATACCGATAGGGAAAGAGATGGCAATGCCTACCAAACCAATGCTGAGGCTGATGCGCCCGCCGTGAACGATGCGACTAAATTGGTCGCGGGCTTGTTCGTCGGTGCCGAAAAGATTGAATTTGCCTTCGCCGATGGTACCAAATAAATGGCGATCGCTGGGAATTAGTCCCAACCACTTGTAGCTGCTGCCTTTGACAAACAGTCGCAGGGGGGATGGTTCGTCCCAGTTAACGATTAATTCCCGCTCTCCCGTTTCCAAATCCGTCGGTCCTTGTTGGGTGGGATAAACGTGGGGACCGATAAACTCGCCGGTTTGTTGGTCGTTCCAGTAAATTTGCGTTGGTGGCAACAGGGAACCGCCCGGCTGGGAAACGTAGGGGTCGTAGGGCGCGACAAAATCCGCTCCCAGGACCATGATATACAGGATAAGTAAAATGGTTGCCCCTAGCTGGGCTAGGGGGTTCTTTTTCAGCCGTTGCCACCATTTCATAAACTACGTGCCTCGCTCTACGTTTTAAATCTCTACTTCTGTTTTGTGTTCTACCACGAATACGTTGGAGTAGAGATTGGCAATAATTTGCTGCCCTTGTTGGGTGAGCGATAAATAGGCGAGGGCATCTTTCACGTAGGGATAGACGCCGTTCCAGTAAAAACGGGGATAGTTGACTCGCAAATCCCCTGGATGTTTGTACCCTAGCACTTGGTTGGTGCCGGTTTCTTCAAACTCGTAGAACAAGGCGCAAATTTTCTTGAGATACCGGGGGTCGCTCAACTGACCAATGAGGTCGGCGGCGCGTACCAACCCGGCATAATCGACTGTGTTTTGGTGGTCTTCGGCGGCAGGAACCGGGAAACGGGTGAGTTCGATGTTGCGTTTGATAACTTCCGCATCGATAAGATTGTGACCGCCAAAACGCTCGTCAATAAAGAGTTTGGCGCGGTCTACATGGAAAGGTGTCAACCCGGCATCGGAAGAACCGGGGGGCAGGCACACTTTAACGCCCTCTCTGCCTGTGGCGTAGATACCGATACGGTCTTCGCGACAGACGCCCTTGACATAGCCAATATCGTGGCAAACCAAGGAAATAATATAGTGCAGCCAGTCTTCGCAGGAAACACCGCCTTCGCGAATGTGACGCCCGCGCAAAATTTCCTGCCCCACCAGGGTGACGAGAATGGTGTGTTCTACGTTGTGGTACAGGGCATCGCTGTTGGCGATGTTTTCCAGGGCCATGCTGCCTGCCCAGGCGATGATATCGGAATAATTCGGTTTTAAACCGCCGTAGGTGCGGCGGTAGCCTTCTCGAATGCGATTGACAAATTCGTCGATGAGGATCTCAGTGGCGTTAAATACCATGGTCCGGTTTCAAATGGATAGCGTTGGCGGTTCAGACGGTAAAAAGGAGAGCAAGGAATTTGCTTTGGGTGTGGGGAGAAACCAAGCCCAATCTCCCAGTTTGTCTTATTAACAGCCTACTCTGTTTTGGTTTCAGTATAATGCGATCGCGATCGCCTGCAAAGGAGTTTTGGGGAAGATGGGCACAATGGGGAGGAGGGGGATGACCGATTCAGTTGGCGAGTTCGGGGGGTTGTTTCCCAGACTGTCAATGTTCGGAGAGTAAGGCTAATTTTTGAAAAATTATCTGGAAGAGAAAAAGACGGTTTGATGTAAAGTTACGTTAAGATATTGAAGAAGCCAGTGCATACAAACAGCTAGGGTTGTTGGTGGTAGCTGCGGTGAGTTCAGCCGAACCTTAGCTAGCAGACTTTGGACCCTTGCCCCGAACTTGTTGAAGGGCTTGCAGGTAGAATTACGAGGACTACTGTGACTTTGAACTCAACTTCTAGCGACGACCAACATCAAACCACGTCGTCTACAACCCAAGAGCCATCCCTGGAAACGAACGAACTTGTGCTGAGCGAGGCCGAAGCAGCCGAATCTGTGAATGGGGAATCCAATGGAATCGTTGTTTCCCATAGTAGCGGCAGTTCGCAAACCTCCCCTACTGCTCCTACTTGTGCTGAGCAACGCCGAAGCATAGGCAACCGCAGGATTGGTTGGGGCTTTGTTTGGGGAATTGGAACCGGTATTGCTGCTGGCGCGATCGCTACTTTTGCTTTGCTGTCGGATAATTCTCAATCTTCTCGCGATGCCGAGGCCAACGTACAGGCAAGTGCGGTAGCTTCTCAAAATCAAACTTCTTCTGCGGTAGCCGTGACCACGGCTTTGGCTCAAACGACAAAAGTATCCCAAACGCTAGAAGCAACAGGAACTGTCCAAGCACGGGAGATGCTCCCCATTTACCCAAAAGCTACTGGATTGCAAATTCAACAGGTCTTGGTGGATGAAGGTGACAGGGTGCAAGCTGGCGATGTGATGGTGCGTTTGGATAATGCCGTTTTGCGCTCTCGCTTGGAAAAAGCCCGCGCCGATTTGGCTCAAGCAAGGTCGGAATTGGAGGAATTGCAGGCTGGAACCCGCCCAGAAGAAATTGCCCAAGCCACCGCGGATGTTCGACGATATGAGGCGCAGGTGGAATCGGCGAAATCTTCTTTGGAATTGGCGAAAGCCCGGGTGGAACGCAATCGCAAGCTAGCGAATGAAGGTGCCATCGCCAGCGATCGCTTGGATGAAATTTTAACAACAGCCAGCAACCGTCGTGCCGAACTTGCCCAAGCCCAAGCCCAGCTATCGCGTGCGCGCGAACGCCTGGAACAGTTGCGCAACGGACCTCGCCGCGAACAAATTGCTCAAGCCCAAGCTAGAGTGCAATCTGCCAGAGCAACGGTAAACCAACTGGAAACGGAACTGGAACAAACTATTGTGCGAGCCCCCGCTGCGGGAGTGGTGGCAGAACGTATGGCCAAAGTGGGGGATGTAACCGGTAGCAACAAACAGCTCTTTTCTCTCATGGAAAACGGACTTTTGGAACTGCAAGTGAAAGTTCCCGAAACCCAATTATCGCAAGTTGAAGTGGGTCAAACCGCCACCATTACTTCCGATGCCCGTAAGGATTTGCAACTGCAAGGTAGAATTCACGAAATTGCCCCCCTGATAGACAACGAAAGCCGCCAAGCAACAGTCAAAATTCACCTTCCATCGCGCCCAGGTCTTGCAGCGAGCGACGTCAAACCGTTGCGCCCCGGCATGTTTTTGCGCGCAGAAATGGCAACCACCACCACCTCTAGCGTTGTCGTTCCTGCAAAAGCCGTTTTGCCGCAATCCGATGGTAAGAATATGGTTTTTAAACTGCAACCCGATAACACAGTGCAAGCGGTATCGGTGGAAGTGGGAGAACTCTTGAGCGGTTCGGCTGCTTCGACGCAGCTCAGCACAAGCCATCAGGCAAACGGTTCTAGCGTTCGGAAAACTTCCAACGCCCCTCAACTGGCTGCAGGCGAGCCCCGTGTAGAAATTCAATCGGGTTTGCAACCGGGCGATCGCGTAGTGGTGGAAGGCGCCCCTTACTTAGCTGATGGCGATCGCGTCAACCCCATTACCAAATAAACGCCAATCCTTTCAATCGCAGGCACTGTTCGCTTGCTTCGACGCAGCCTTGCACAAGGGACCCCCCATGAACTTTCATATCTCATCGGCATCCATTCGCAGACCCATCCCCACCATCGTTTTATTCTTGGTCCTCGCCATTGGTGGGTTATTTTCCTTCAACCAACTGGGCATTAAT
Organism: uncultured Geitlerinema sp.; assembly: GCA_964477525.1. Classification (GTDB taxonomy): domain Bacteria; phylum Cyanobacteriota; class Cyanobacteriia; order Cyanobacteriales; family PCC-9228; genus PCC-9228. The sequence continues at coordinate 5,324 of CAYZHY010000148.1, forward strand.
AGCAATCCCAACATTGACTTGCCCGTCGTATCGGTTACCGTAACCCAACCGGGAGCTAGCCCCAGCGAATTGGAAACTCAAGTAACCAAACCTGTAGAAGATGCAGTTGCCGGCTTGGGAGATATCGACCGGTTGACCTCTACCGTCAACGATAGCGTTTCCAACACCCGCATTGAATTTGAACTGGGAACCGATAGCGATCGCGCCACCAACGACGTACGCAACGCGATCGCGCAAATTCGCCAAGAACTACCCGCCGATATCGAAGAACCCGTAGTGCAACGGTTGGAATTTGCCGGCGGTGCCATCATGACCTACGCCGTCACCTCCGACAAACGCCCCGTAGAAGAACTCAGCAATCTGGTAGACGATCGAATTGCCAAAGAATTGCTTTCGGTTTCGGGAGTAGCGCAGGTGGAACGTACCGGCGGTCTGGACCGAGAAATCTTAGTAGAACTCAACCCCAACCGTCTGAAAGCCCTAAACATCACCGCCACAGAAGTTAACAACCAAATCCGCGCCTTTAACCTCAACTCCCCCAGCGGTCGCGCCACAGTGGGTTCTAGCGAGCAGAACATCCGTACCCTGGGCAGCGCCCCCAGCGTGGAAACCCTACGCAACTACCGCATTTCCTTACCCAACGGCGATAGCGTTACCCTCGACAGCCTCGCCAGCATCAAAGACAGCCACGCCGACCCCACAGAACTAGCGCGCTATACCACCAAAGAAAATAGTGCCAACCAGCAAGTAGTAGCATTTTCCGTATTGCGCAGCAGCGGTAGCAACCTAGTGAATGTAGAATCGGGAGTACGGGAAGCGATCGCCGACTTGCGCCCAAGCCTCCCCGAAGATATCCAACTGCAATTAATCTTTACCCGCGCCGACGCCACCCGGGATTCCTACCAAGCCACCATCGACGCCCTGATTTTGGGTTGCTTGCTCACAGTCGTCACCGTGGGAATCTTCCTAAAAGATTGGCGACCCACCATTATCACCGGTTTGGCATTGCCCCTTTCCATCATCCCCACCTTCATCGTCATGAAACTGCTGGGATACACCCTCAACAACATGACCCTGCTGGCACTATCCCTAGCCGTGGGGAACCTGGTAGACGATGCCATCTGTATGGTAGAAAACATCGACCAACACCTACAGCAAGGGAAAACATCCCGGCAAGCAGCATTGGATGGTTCCCGAGAAATCGGACTGGCAATCGTTGCCACCACAGCGACCATTGTTTCCGTTTTTATGCCAGTAGCATTTATGGGTGGCGTACCGGGGAAATTTTTCCAACCTTTTGGCGTGACAGTTTCCGCCGCTACCCTATTCTCCACGTTGGTAGCGGTGACCATGACACCGATGCTAGCAGCGTACATTCTCAAACCCAAAAGACAAGCATCGGCAGCTTGCAGCGGTCCAGTTTCGCAATCGGGTCCTTACCGCAGTTTGCTCACTTGGGCATTAAAACACCGGATTACCACATTATTGCTAGCAGTGGCAGTATTTATCGGCAGCTTGCAGTTGGTTCCGTATCTTCCCAAGGGATTGTTTGGCAGTCAAGACGAGAGTTTGAGCATCGTTTCGGTAGAGTTGCCCCCGGGGTCTCGTTTGGAAGATAGCGATCGCGTTGCCCGTCAGGCGAGTAATATCTTGTTAGAACATCCCGCCACAGCGAACGTATTTGCTAGTATCGGCGGCGACCAACAAAAAGAAATTAACTCGGCCAAACTATATGTCAACCTGCTAGAAGACTCGCAACGGGAAGTTTCCCAATCGGAATTTGAGCAGCAAATGCGCCAGGCACTCGCCAACATTCCCGGTGCCCGCATCAGCTTCCAATCCCGTGGTGCTGGCGGTAGCAGTAAAGACTTCAGCTTAGTCCTCACCAGCGAAGATCCCCAGTCCTTGGTATCATCGGCCAACCAGCTAGAGCGGCAAATACGGGAAATTAACGGCATGGTGGAAGTGGAATCTACAGCAAGTTTGGTAAAACCGGAAATTCTCATCAAACCAGATCCAGCACGAGCTGCCGATTTGGGGGTTTCCGTCCAATCCATTTCCCAAACCATTACCCTAGCCACCATCGGCGATAACGAAGCGAACTTGCCCAAATTTGACCTACCCGACCGACAAATTCCCATTCGCGTGCAATTGGCACCAGAGTTTCGCAAAGATCTGGAAACCTTACGCAATTTGCAGGTACCCACCAATACTCAAGAATTAGTGCCCTTATCTACCGTGGCCGATATTAGCATTGGCAGCGGTCCAGCACAGATAGACCGCTTCGATCGCGCCCGGCAAGTAACCCTATCGGCAAATTTACAAGGGCTTTCTTTGGGAGAGGCGATGGATGCAGTGAAAGATTTGCCAGCTTTCCGCAATTTACCGCCAGAGGTAAACCAAAGACCCGATGGGGATGCAGAAATTATGGGGGAAGTGTTTAGCCGCTTTTTGGGTGCCCTTGGTTTTGGGATTTTGTGTATCTATGCAGTGTTGGTGTTGCTGTACAATAATTTTCTCCATCCCTTTGCCATTTTGGTAGCACTGCCGCTGTCGGTAGGCGGGGCGTTGCTGGGGCTGTTGATAACGCAGAAAGAGTTGGGGCTGTTTGCCTTGATTGGCATTGTGCTGTTGATGGGGCTGGCGACCAAAAATGCTATTTTGCTGGTGGATGCAACTCGTTCCAACCAACGGGAAGGCAAACCCCGGATTCCATCAATTATCGAGGCGGGGGTTTCCCGTTTGCGCCCGATTTTCATGACGGCGGTTTCTACGATTTCGGGGATGATGCCCATTGCGTTGGAGATGGGCGCGGGGGGCGAAGTTCGCTCTCCCATGGCGATCGCAGCGATCGGTGGTTTTTCCACGTCTACGCTGCTGACTTTGGTGGTGGTACCGGTACTTTTCAGCTACATCGATCGCTTTAGCGGTGGCATTGTCAATCTATTTGGCAAAAAAGAAAGCCGCCAGCCCTCAGTCGATGGGTCAGAAAGTGCGGAACCTGTTCCCCAGCGGGGAATTGGGCGATAAGAGTTTCTATTTCTACCCATCCTTGTTGGAATCTCATTTCTACCAAATCGGGGACACTTACTTCGACAGGCTCAGCAAAGCTTGCTTGCTGGCGTTTTCTTCTAATACCATTTCTAAAAAACAATGATTTTTTGGGATGTCCCGATTTCCCTGGTAGGGGTTCAACGCGCG
>CAYZHY010000149.1:0-6955 GCA_964477525.1 uncultured Geitlerinema sp.
GGTTTATCCTAAAAATTGCCGAAGGTCATTTTCTCCTAAAATCAAATCGTATATAATCCAAATAAAAAACACTATAGCGATCGCATATTGTAACCAGAAACAAGGCTATCAATTAGAATTTTCCCCCTGAGCAACGAACGACTGGACCTTTTGACGAACCCGAGGATTGTAGAGCTGTAAATAATTCCAATAATTTTCAAATACTTTCTCTACATAATTTCTCGTTTCCGGAAACGGAATTCGTTCCACAAACTCATCGGCATCTGTCACCCCAAAACGATTGACCCAACGCTCCACATTTCCCGGACCAGCATTGTAACTAGCGATCGCCAACATAGAATGATTTTGATACTGTTGGTGCGTATAATCTAAATACCAAGTTCCCAAACGAATATTATCCTTGGGATTTTCCAGATTGTATTCCGAAAGCGGGATTTTTTCAGTTATAAACTCCGCCGTACTTGGCATTACCTGCATCAATCCTTTCGCCCCCACAGAGGATTCAATCGATGGCATAAATCGAGATTCTTGGCGAATCAAAGCTGTCACCAACATAGGATTGAGTTGGTTTTGTTCCGACCAAGAAACAATCGCATCGATATAGGGAAAAGGATACAAAGCATGCCAGTAGGCAGGTTGTTGTTTGAGGGCTTGTACTTTTTGAATTTCTTCTTGTTTATCTCGCCAATCCAAACTCGACACCATAAACATGCCATCTAAATTATCCCCCACCCCCAAACGAATTAAACCATCCGTAAACTGTTGCTCCACAGAAGGCTCCATAGGATTTTGATATTCCCATTGCCAGCGCCGCCAGGCTTGGTGATGTTCGCCTAATTGATACAATTCTTTTAAAGCATCGCTGCCAGCAGGAGGAACGGATAGTTGTTGGGGGCGTTCGGCTTTGGGGTCGAGATGGCGTACTTTGGTAAAGTTTCCCACTTCCCATCCCAACATCACTGCTGCTCTCCAAGCGTAGTAAGAATGAGTGTGGTTGCGAATTACTTGCTCGAATGCCTGCCTTGCCTGGGATGTTTGCCCCAACCGTTGGGACCATTTTCCTACCCAAAATTGAGCTTGTGGAGCCAGATCGCTATTGGGATTTTCTTGAACAATCTGCGACGCCCAATTTTTCGCACCTTGATAGTCACCCGCTATAGCTCGTTCTTGCGCGCGCGACATGCGCATTTTGGCGGCAGTTTCCGAATTGCTATACTGAGAAAGCACGGATTTGCGAGCTTTTTGTGCGGATTCGGGGCTATTAAGAACAGCCAGTACTTTGGCTTTTTCTAGCAAAGCTTCTGGTGCCTGTTCGGGGAACTCTTGAATGGCTCGGTCTAGGTAGGGAATAGCTTCTTTTTCTGGCAATAATTTGCCTAGACGTAGTAATGCCAAACCGGTGCGATCGCTATTGGGAAATTCTTGCACGAGTTGTTTGTAGGCTTCGATCGCTTTTTCGCGATCGCCTCTCAATTGGATTCCCCTAGCACCACGATAGGCATTTTCTGGAGTACGCGGTGCTTTTTGATAAGCTTTTCCAGCTTTCTCATACTTCAACTTTTCCCAATAGGCAAAACCAATTTTTTCCCACTGTTGTCTGGAGAGTTGTTCGCCGTAATTGTTGACCAATCGATCCAACAAAGAAACAATGTCGGATAAATACAACCCATGTTCGGCAATTAACAGCAAAAGTTCTCGTTGTTCGGGATTTTCTTGCAGGCGTTGGTAGGCAATATCAACGCTGCGGGGATGGGAAGGAAATTTGGCGATCGCTTGGTCCCAATATTTAGGATTTTCTTGACCGAGGGCATACAAAGCATTGGCAGCGACGGGAGAATCGGAGTATTTTTGTAGCAACTCCTGCCAAGTGGCTTGGGCTTGTTGTTGGTTGCCCATCATTTGGTAAGCACGAGCACGTTTTTCTAGAATGTTAGGAGCGAGGAGAGGATAATCTTCTTCCAAAGCATTCAACCAGTGCAAAGCTGCCTCTGGTTCCTCCGATTGCAAGCGATCGCTGGCCAGTAAATATCGTGCCCGATAGCTATCAGCAATAGAATTCGCATTTTTCGGATTTTTTGCCAATGCTTCCAGTTGTCTCGCCCTTTCTTCTGGAGCGAAACGCGCTAGTTTAAACGTATTGGATACGCTCGTGCGAGATGCACCGTTTCCATTCGGCGAAATCGGTAAAGGATCTGATAGGGTTTCAATTGTATTGGTAACTTCTTCGGTAGAAAACACCGTTCCCACTAATAAAGCACCAACGCCAGCACTCAAAATCAAAGAAATTTGCAGTTGTTTGCCGTTCAGCATAATATGGTAGGAAAAACGTTAAAGAAAAGTTTGCGGAAAACGCCCAAAAATAGAAAAAGTTGCTAGTCAAGTGTATAATGAAAGATTCACCCAAAAGAACTTCGTTTTTTGGGCAAAAATCTGTTGCTATTGTAACGAAGTTCTCCGATTTTTTATAAGATTTCCCTCCCCCGAACCCATGAATTTGTTTTCAAAAAAACGTTGCCAATTTTCCCTTTTCCCCAGTCCAATTTTCTACATAAAAGTTTGTTCTCTTTGATGCTTAGATGAATTCGTCAATTCGCACGCTACCTGCTGATGTCGTACACCTGATTGCTGCGGGAGAAGTTATTGATTCGCTAGCCGCAGCTATTCGCGAGTTGGCAGAAAATGCCCTCGACTCTGGGGCAACGCGGATTGCCATTTCCCTATATCCCGATTTGTGGCGGGTACGGGTAGCTGATAATGGTGCTGGTATGGACTTGACAGATTTACAAAAATGTGCATTGTCCCACAGTACCAGTAAAATTCACGAACGCCACGACCTGGGCAAAATTTTAACCTTGGGATTTCGTGGGGAAGCTTTACATAGTTTGGCACATTTGGCGCATTTGGAAATTTTTAGCCGCCCCCAAAACAGTCAAGCTGCGAACGGTTGGCGAGCCGTTTACGATGCCCAAGGGAAACCCAAACAAGTAGAAGCCGCAGCCGTTGCTCCAGGAACTATTGTCAACGTACGGGATATTTTTGCCAACATGCCAGGCAGGCGAGAATGCATTTCCCGCAAACAGCAGCTCAAGGCAGTACAAGCGACGATTCATCATTTGGCTTTGTGCCATCCCCAAATTTTTTGGCAGGCTAGCAAAGACGAACGTCGGTGGTTTACCATTCATGCTGGCAATACGCCACAGCAAATCTTACCCCAAATTTTATCGCGTTTGCGTCCCGATGATTTGCAGTATGTCAAACGCGATGTGGAAGCACAAGCCACGCCGGATGATGCTGCCAAACAACAAATTGAAGTGCTGGCGGGGTTGCCCGATCGCTGCCATCGTCGCTACGCCGATTGGGTTAAAATTGCTATAAACGGTCGTTTGGTGCGATCGCCGGAACTAGAACCTACTGTTATTGCTGCTTTTTCCCGTACATTACCACGCGATCGCTATCCCATTTGTTTTTTACACCTGCACGTCACCCCCGAACAAATTGACTGGAACCGCCATCCTGCCAAATCGGAAATTTATCTAGAAAATCTGGAATTCTGGCAACATCAAATCTCCCAGACCATCGAAGAAGCTTTGCAGTTCCACAGCAGCGAGGGGCAATCCCAAGCGAAGGTTACCCAACTGTTAAAAGCTTCGGAAGCCAAGGGCAACTATCTAACTGATTCTTTAAGCAACCAGGGAACTTCTCAAAGTTCGCCTACCTTACCGCTGAAAGCCGTAGCCCAAATTAACAATACCTATATCGTAGCGGAACATCCCAACGGGTTGTGGTTGATAGAACAGCACATTGCCCACGAACGTATTTTATACGAACAACTGTGCGATCGCTGGGAAATGGTTGCCGTGGAACCACCAATCATTCTTCAGGATTTGCGGGATGCCCAAGTAGAACAACTCCAGCAAATTGGGGTGGATATCGAACCTTTTGGGGAAAAACTGTGGGCAGTGCGTAGCCTTCCCGCAGCTTTGCAGGAAAGAAGCGATCGTGAAGATGCCTTGATAGAATTAAGTTCGGGCAAAAGCTTGCAAGCTGCCCAAGTAGCGGTTGCCTGTCGTACCGCCATTCGCAACGGTACGCCATTAGAACTTCCCCAGATGCAAGATATTTTAGACCGGTGGCAGCGTACCCGCCATCCCCGCACTTGCCCCCACGGCAGACCGATTTATTTATCTTTAGAAGAAAGCGATTTGGCGAGATTTTTCCGCCGCCACTGGGTGATTGGCAAAAGCCACGGCATTTAGGCAGGGGTTTGTTGCTTGCTGGCTTCGGTTTTGCCGTAGTTGGCAGCTTCATTATCTTCATCCCGTTGCAAAATTTTATCGAACGAAGCGATCGCATCTTGGTAGCGTTGCAAGCGATAGCAACTCCAACCACGGTGGTAGTGCGTTTTATAGGAATAGCCGCGTTCCGCCGCCTTATCCAGAGAATCCACCGCTTCTTCGTAACGTTTAAGTTCAAACAGAGCGATGCCACGATTTTCCCAAGCTTCTCGATTGTCGCCATCGAGTTCCAAAGCTTCGTCAAAAGCTGCCAAGGCTTCCTCGTAGCGTCGCAAAGCCAACAAAGAAACGCCTAAATTAATTTTGGCACGGGGAAAATCGGGTTTGAGTTCCAGAGCTTTTTCGTAACAAGGCAACGCTTGTTGGTGTTGTTCTGCTTTAGCTAGGGAAACGCCGCAATTTTGCCAGGCTTCGTGGGAGTTGGGTTGCAGTTTGATAACTTTACGGTAAGAACGAGCAGCTTCTAAAAATTGAGAGCTAGCAGCTAGGGCAAAACCTCTGTTTGACCAGCCTTGGGCGTATTGGGGATTGAGTTTTAAAGCTCGATCGAATGCTTCCACCGATTTTCGGTAACGTTTGAGATTAAACAAGGCCACACCGCGATTGGCCCAAGCTTCTACGCCGTTGGGGTCGATGGCTAATGCTTGGTCGTAAAAGGCTAAAGCACCGTTATAATCGCGAGCTTGAATGCGTTGGTTGCCTTTTTCCAGCCAATCTCTGGCTTTCTCGGCGGTTTCTTCGGGAGATAGAGATTTCACCAGCAAGCGGGAACCAATGTTTTTGGCAACGACGCTGAGTTCCCCACAACCCAAGTTGCCGAGTTTGAGGAGTTGTCTGGCAAGGGTTTGGTTGTCGGTTTCGGCTTGCAAAACTCGTTCGCCGAATCTTTGCAACCAGTCTACCCAGGAGGAAAAAGGGGCGCGATCGCCGAAACTTTCGATGTATGATAGGACTTTACCCCGTCGCCATCCCCGCTGTACGCCATCGAGAATTTGAAAGAACAACATTTCGTAGTCGCTATCTTCCAAAGGGGGAGCAGTTCCGCCATTGCGGTTGGTTTCGATGGCAGGATTGGCTGGTTGGGATTGGCGAGATAATTTTTTTCCAAACCGCCATTGCTGCCACAAACGCTGCCAAAATTGTCGGATTCGCTGCCATAACCGTCGCCACCATTTCCACATACTGGATTGCCCCTTGGATACTTGCTGGTTGTTGAGTTGATTGCCAATCCCAAATCTGTTGAAAGGGTGATTTGCGATCGCCCCTACGACAACATTGGCTACAATCTTTCCAATTGGGATTTTATTTCGTTGACACTCTATTCTCTAGTTTACCCGGCAACGAGAAAAACCATAAAACCTCCCGCCGACCGCAGCCAACGGGAGGAAACGCTAAAAAGCAATTAGAAAATATCTATATTTAAGGAAGAGCTAACACTTTTCGATAGCGATCGCGACAATTTGTTCGCGACGATAGATAAAGCCACGACCGTTGCGAATGTGGGGTAACGCTTCCAACTCTAGGGCAAAGGCACAAGTGCTGGTAAGCTCGTTCAGCAGTTGGTTGCCGTCGATATTTTCATTCACCGGACTTAAATTACCGCTTGACGAAGAGTTTTCACTGTTGCCATCTACCAGATTCAAAGTCGAGGAAACCCCTTTGCTGTAGCGAAGACGCCACCAGTAGAGGCGATTGTTTTTCTGGGATACCCGAACGTTGAAGTTGAGATTGAGCGAAGAACTCCAAGGAATCACACCGCAATCATTGGTAGCAGGCGTGTTCAGGGTCAGTTCTGGAGGGTTGTTGTCTATAGTAATGAACAAATCGCAGCGATCGCTACCCGTCAGCGGTAATGTATTCTCTGGCGGAACGGTTCCATCCCGATAGCCAATATCCGATGCTGTTAGTTTATCCCCATTGCTGTCGAACAGTTCCAAACGCAGAATGTAAGTTCCCGTGTCTTCTTCCGCCAGTTGGGTTTGCCAAATACCAATTTTATCGGGATTGTACCAATAATAATTGGCAAAATCGCGCAATTCGTACAGAGCTGCTTGCGAGTTAACAGTTTTTGGACCCAAATTGTGGGTTTCGCTAAACAAGGTATTCTGGTCAACCCGGGTATCGTTTAGCGTGGTGGTAACGGGTTTAAAATCGCGATCGGCACTTCCCTGTTTGGCATAAGAGAGGCGATAGTACTTGGCAAGTTTGCCGTTAATGGGAACGCCATTTGCCAAATTTTCCCCAAATTGAGCGTATACAAATAACGTCCTGCCGTAAGCGACGTTACTGAGGGAACCATTACCATACAAACCGCTGCTTTGGTCGATTTGGTATACTTCGTCGTCGCCAATGCGGGTAAAAAAGACATCATTTTTGGCTTTGGGTCGGTCGGAAGTGCCGGTTTCGCCACACTGGATGGCGGGATTGTCTAAAGCTAGGTCGATGTAGGCGTTGGTTTGGTTCCAGCGAGTGCTGGCGTAAGGGTCGGCATAGATAACTGTTTCCACGCCATCGATGACTTGGGTAATGCGAACGACGATATCGGGTTTGGCATCAAACCGAAACTTGCCGCGACGGAATTCTAAAGGAAACCAGCGGAAGCAACAACGGAAAGAACCATCGGCATCGGTGGTGGTTTCGCAAACGAGGTCTTTGCTGTA
>CAYZHY010000149.1:7055-8393 GCA_964477525.1 uncultured Geitlerinema sp.
GTTTAGAGGAATTTGCGATTGTGCGTCGCTGGTCGTACAATCGGCATCTTGCAAGCGAACTTGACCTTCGATAATAAGCATAATGGAAAGAAACCTGAGATTGGTATGTTTTCTCTTTCTTTGTAGCCAAGAAAATCGCCAGCCAACAGTCCCTTTTTTAAGCTACCCTCGTTTGAGGTAGCATAAATGAGTGTCATTCGTTTGTGGAGAGTTGGGTATTGGAAATCGGGCGTTCAGAATAAGGTTTTTTATATTTTTAAATAATATATGAATATAAAATATTTGTAGGCTCGAAACGGAAGACACCATTTCTAGCTCCCGTTTACAATTGCCGTAAAATAGAATAGAGTTGGATATGGTTTGATTGTTTTCATGCGATCGTGAAGCGTTTCGGAACGAGAATCGCCTAAATTTCCCCAACAGAAGAGCTTAGAAACGGCCGTTGCTTGGTGGGGATGCTGTTTCCCCGATCGCTGCTTGTACAATAATAGGGGGTAGGAATTTTTGCCGATATGGTTTCCACTCGTTGCTGGCGAGAAAGCACACCAAGGAGGTTGTATGCAAGTTTATCGCTTACCAGCCCTTTCTGATAACTATATCTTTTTGTTGCACGATCCGGAGAAAAACGAAGCAGCGGTGGTAGACCCGGCGGAGGCAAAGCCGGTGCTGCAAAAGTTGGAAAGTCTCGGCGCGCAGTTGACTACGATTTTCAATACCCACCATCACATGGACCACGTGGGTGGCAACAAGCAATTGATGAAGCGTTTTCCAGATTTGGTGGTTTACGGTGGTACGGAAGACCGCGGACGCATTCCGGGGCAGCAGGTATACTTACAAGAGGGCGATCGCGTAGAGTTTGCCAATCGCACGGGTGAGGTATTTTTCGTTCCCGGTCACACCCGCGCTCACATTGCCTATTATTTCCCGCCGGCTGAAGGGGAAGACATGGGAGAATTGTTCTGCGGCGACACGCTGTTTGCTGGCGGTTGCGGCAGATTGTTTGAAGGCAGTCCCAATCAAATGGTGTCGTCGCTGACGAAGTTGCGCCAGTTGCCGGACAATACGCGGATTTGGTGCGCTCACGAGTATACGCTGAAAAATCTCCAGTTTGCGGTGACGGTGGATGGAGACAATGCAGATTTGCAACAGCGGTTTGAGGACGTGAAGGCAAAGCGCAAGCAAAATGAGGCGACGGTGCCTTCGGTTTTGGGTTTGGAAAAACGTACGAATCCTTTCTTGCGTTGGGAGTCTCCAGCGTTACAGGCGGCTGTAGATAGTAAAGACCCGGTGGAAACGTTTGCCCGGGTTCGCAGTCGCAAGAATCGGTTTTAGAAGTTT
>CAYZHY010000150.1:0-8297 GCA_964477525.1 uncultured Geitlerinema sp.
CAGATTATTTGTTGGTTTTCGAGCTTCTGTGGAGTCCTCAAGACCCCAGCGACAGTCTGACTTACAACGAACTTCTCACCGAGTATACAGACATGCTCCAATTTGGTGGGAAATAGCATTTCTAGTTATGATACCAAATCCGTACTGCGAAGACCCGATAAATACCCCAGGCTAAGGCTAAAACTTTTTGTGGTTTTTCCCCTCTTTCCCCTCCTCTATGTAAAATGTGGTCTGTACACATGGGATTTGGTATGAAATCCCTCCGATAGTAAATTTTTTTTGCGAGGGGGGATTGATTTTGGTGGACTTTTGACCTATAATATAGAAAATGGAAGTATTTTCTTAAATTTAAAAATCGCGTATATTCCCATTATCTAAAATTGTCTACTAATAAAATACCATATTTGGGGAAATAGTGGGAAAAAATTTCACTTTTTTCTTTCGTTTCTCCAAAACCAAGCCGGAGCATTTCCAAGAGGGGAAAACTCAATCATTCATAGGGTGGGCAGGGCACACCCGACAAACCCGTCGAGGTTGAGATTGTGGGGAAAATTCTAGGACCGCAATATTTTTGAATCCCCTGTTCCCTTGTAAAAGTGGACGGTAAGATAATAGCGAACGAAAGGAGGAAGATTTAGCAGCGATGGTGCCCAAGGCACCGGTCCTTCGGACCATCGCTTTACCCACAAAATTAGAATAGATGCACTCGTGGGGTGGCATTACCCTACAAAAAGTGAATTGGGCAACCACGGGAGGGCAACCACGGGGGGTTGCCCCTACAAATAATTGTGGTTTTGCGTCGCGGATTTGGGATCGACTACCTCTCGTTTAGATGGTAAAAACGTCGCCTTGTCAGCAGATACGATGTACTGCCACTACAAAATGCGATCGCGGAATGGTATTAAACTAACTCGCAAGCATCACTCGAAGGGGAGGCAACAATAAAAATTTACATTGAGTCCGAAAAAATTCCCAGGACAATTCTTCATTGAATTGCGTTAAGACAGGAGTAAGTGCTTTGTCAAAAATTTACCTCCAACAGCAACCACTTAATTAAAATGAAACGCAAAACCTCAGCTTGGCTGGCTACAGCGATCGCTCTATCATTTTTGGGAGAAATTCCGCTAACAAACGAAAATTCTGGGGAATTTACGGTTTCCTTTGAGACTTCCACAGCATACGCACGCAGTAGCGGTGGGCGATCGCGGGGAGGGTCTTTTCAACGCGATTCTTCGCCATCAACAAGCAACAGTTCTACCCAAGACAGCAGTAGCAACAGTTCCAATACTTCCGGTTCCAGCCTTCGGGGAGGATCTTTTCAACGCGATTCTTCTCCATCCAACAGCAACAGTTCTACCCAAGACAACAGCAACAACCGTTCCAATACTCCTTCCGGTTCCACAACCACATCTACCCCTAGAAACAACCAACTAGATGGAAACGAAGCTACCACCACACCTTCGCTCAATCGAGACGCAGATACCCGCAGTCGTTCTCAAACGTCTCCAGTTCCCGTTCCCAACAATTCCCGCGATCGCACCACCAGCGAATCTTCTGTAGAAAATCGTTCGACAACCGAAACGCGATCGCCCACCACCCACTCCTTTAAAACCAACAATTCCGGGGGTAGTTGGATATTTTTGGCTGTGTTCGGAAGCGTTTTTGCGCTTCTATTCCTGGTCATCATGCGTGGTTTCTTCCTGTCGCTAGCCAACAGTTCCGAAGAAACGGATGAAGAAGGTGAGGGCGTACCGGCAGAATTAAAAAACGAAGTCGTAACTGTGAGCAAGCTACAAATTGCTTTGTTGGCCAATGCCCGACACGTGCAAGAACAACTCACTGCTACCAGCAGCGAAGCCGATCTAGAAACGCGGAAAGGACTGGCGAATTTCTTGCAAAAATCGGCTTTAACGCTTTTACAAGCCTCCGACTATTGGAGTCACGCTCGCAGCGATTCCCAAACTTTCCCCAACCGTTCCGAAGGTGCTCAATTTTTCGAGCAACTATCCGTGGCAGAACGCAGCAAATTTTCTCAAGAAACCTTTCACAACGAAGAAGGAGAAATCCAACAAAGAGAAGTCGAACCAGACCTAGAGGAAGACCCGGGGGCATACATTGTGGTCACTTTTTTGCTGGGAACGGAAGACGACAAACCCTTGTTCGATAAAATTTATTCCCCAGAAGATTTAGAAACGGCTTTGAAACAAATAGCAGCCACCACCCCCGATTACTTGTTAATCTTTGAACTTCTGTGGAGCCCTCAAGACCCCAGCGATAGCCTGACTTACGACGAACTCCTCACCGAGTATACAGATATGCTGCAAATTGCTTAGCGAATTGGTGTGTTGGGATAGTTGCTGTTGTTGGTTTGGCAATACCAAAACTGCCGCAGCCAATTGGTGACCACATAGGTTGCCCGACAGTCGTCTTCGTTGTACCGTACGATCGCTTCTAACGCTTCTCTATCCGAGGATTCCAACCACCGATCGTACCAGCAGATACACTGAGCCCCATTGGCTTTTGCTGCTCGCCAGTCAAATCCCATCCAACGAGCGATCGCTTTTAAAGCATAACTTTCTACAGGTAACACCACTGTTTTGGTTACCCACTTGTGAACGTCAATACAGCGTTCGATTAAAGGAGACCACCACTCGTATGGCGTACCGTAGCGTTTGGCTAATTTTTTAATGGTTTGTACTTCGTACTCGCAGAAGTGAAAAATGGGTGCTTGGGGATACCTCCACGCCAGTTCTAAAAATTCTTGCCAGCAACGCTCCTCTTCCTCTGGCGTTTTGGCAATACAGGCGTGGAACGTTTCTGTCTTGGTTTGCGTGTTAACCACCAACACACCATGCAAAAAAATTAAATCTCGTTCCGGTTCCGCTTCCACATCAAAATAAAATTCTACAGGAGCGTGGGGAAAATGACTGGGATGATATCCTTGCTGGTAAGGTAGGGGAATGGGTTGCTCTTGTAAAACCGATTGGGCTTGGCGAACTATAGAAACTGCTACCTGACGGGAAGCAGCGGGATTTCGATCGGCGGTATCTTCCAACCAAGGTGCAATTGCTTCGGGATTGGCGGTTGCTAAGCTTTCTAGCGTGGAAATGTTTAGGTTTTTTAAATGTTGGTAGCGTTTGGGGGTTACCCCAGGCACCAACGACAGGTGGCGAGATTCTGTGGCTACTGCATAGCAACTGCTATACCAGCGACAGGTGTCGCAAGGGTAACGGGCAATAAATACTTCTGGTGCTTGGGGTTGTTGTAAACTAGCAATACAGGATTGAATTAGCTCCTGTACTTGCGGCAGCCATTTTCGTACGGCGACTCGGTAGTAACCGCGATCGCGCAAAAGCAACCAAGCATCTTCAATAGCTGTATTTTGGATGGCATCCAAAATCAAGACTTGATAGGCTAGAATCGTTTGATATTCCCGTTTGGGACGTTTGCTATACTTAATTTCTAAAGGAACATAGTACCAATTACCAAAAATTGATGTTCCTGGCTTTTTGATTAAAACATCCGGGCATCCAGCTAGAGGCGTTTCGGCTGCTTTTTCCCAAAGGATCGTGCCATTATGGATTCTTTCTATCCCTTGACGCATCAAGGCCAGGGTTGCCTCTGCTCCTGCCTGCCAGTTGCTACCATCCCAGGAACCAGTTTCTCTAAAACCATGGGGATATACTGGTTGTATGGCAGACATGGCCTGCACCTGTTCTTGACGATATTGGTGGGAGGCCCTTTGTAGCCTTTCGATCCAATCGTTTTCTGAGTCCAGGAGATTGCGATCGCCGTACAGGTTCAAAAACGAGCGGCGAGAACAGCGTTGGTAGTCAACTAAAAGTGCGTCAGTGAGCATGGCAATCCCGCTCAGGGATTATACCTGAAGTTTCGATACGTAATGCAATGGCGCGAGAGAGCAGTAGCTACTCTTCATTTATACTCTTGTTATTCTAAGATCTTAAAGAGTATCCATGCAATGGCGAGATCGTTCGTTCGCGATCGTAGTTGGCGAGCTGCACATCTAGAATTCCCCATTGTTACCCTATGTGAAGGTCCCTATTTTTCTGAAATCTGCAAGTATATTTAATCGCACTTAGAGCTAGCTATGTCCAGGTCATATCCGAATAATTTCATGCGCTCTGCTAATATTTTAAAAACTCGTGCCCATTTAGCTCTTTTTGCCGCAGTGGGAGTCGTTGCGATCGCCACCGCTATTGCCGTACAAAGGCTGGCTTGGCAGTTGTCCAAAACTTCGCAAATTATCGACCAAATTGACGAACAACAACAGCTAGCCCAAAAGCTCAGTCAAACGGTTTTGGCTTTGCAAATGGCTTCCAGTAACTCGGAAAAAGAAGAACCAATTTTACAATTAAAAAAAATTGTTGACAATAGGCATTTTCCTGAAGCTTTTGCTTCTAGTTGGGGGGCATCCAATGTTCCTTTACAAAACTTGAAGGACCAATATCGCAATATGATGGAAGCCGCAGAGTCAGCTTATTTTTTAGCCGAATCTTCCGAGAAAAACCTTAACCAAATTAATTTTTCCGATAGCGTAGCCAAAATTTCAAAAAATCAATCTCAATTTTATAGCACTTTAGAGAATATTGAAAAAGAACACCAAAAATCTCTTCGCCAAAATACATTTCAATTGCAAATTCTAGCCGTCACGGGAACTGGTGCGATCGTATTTTTCATTGGCATTCATGCTTGGTGGTTTTCCCGTCGGACCCATTTGCGAGTTCAAGAAAATCTCAACAGTTGGCAAACAGAGTACAATAATGCCTGCGAAAAAGTCCATACCTTGGAAGAAAAAATTGATGAATTAGAACAGCTGTTGCAAAACGCACAAACGGCTACTCAGATCAAATCTGATTTTATTGCCAATATGAGCCACGAACTGCGTACCCCTATGAACGCAGTAATTGGCATGACCGGATTGTTGCTAGAAACCGATTTAAATGCCACCCAACGAGAGTTTGTAGAAACTGTGCGTAGCAGTGGTGAAAGCCTGCTAGCGATTATCAACGATATTTTAGATTTTTCCAAAATCGAGGCGGGGAAATTAGAACTAGAACACCAGCCTTTTCATTTGCGCGACTGTGTCGAAGAATCCTTGGATTTGGTAGCTCCCAATGCTTCCAAGAAAAACTTGGATTTAGCGTATTATATTTCAGAAGAAACCCCCGAAAAGGTGATTGGTGATATCACCAGGGTCCGACAAGTTTTGGTGAATTTACTGAGCAATGCAGTGAAATTTACCGAGCAAGGAGAAGTTGTTGTCAACGTAACTTCTGAATGTTTGGGCAATTGGTCTTTGCAGTTAGAAGCAGGGAGAACATCGAGCAATCAAGAAACGAACAATGAGGAACTAGAGGATAAAGACCGAGAAAATACTTTAAACTTGCAAAACACCTACTATCAAATTACTTTTTCCGTCCGAGATACAGGAATTGGTATTTCTCAAGATAAAACCAACCGCCTGTTTCGCTCATTTTCTCAAATCGATGCTTCCACAACCCGCAAGTACGGCGGAACTGGTTTGGGATTAGCCATTAGCCAGCGTTTAACCGATTTGATGGGGGGGAGAATGTGGGTGGAAAGTGAAGTAGGAAAAGGGTCTACTTTTTACTTTAACATTGCTGTAGCCTGTGCCCCCAATCAACCAGAATCGATAGATGATAAAAATCCTCCTCAATTAGATGGAAAAAGCCTTTTAATTGTGGACGATAATATTACCAACCGGCGTATTTTAAGCATGCAAACAGCGAAATGGGGGATGAAGACATTTGGCGTCAAAAATGCGTATGAGGCTTTGGAATGTTTGCGTCGTGGCGATCGCTTTGACGCAGCTATTTTAGACATGCAAATGCCAGAAATGGATGGCATTACACTGGCTAAAGAAATTCGAAACCTAGAGGAAAATGGCAAGCTGCCCTTAATCATGCTGACCTCTTTAGGTCATCCCAGCCAAACTGATAAAAAGAATTTTGCTGCCTTTTTGTTAAAACCCATCAAACCATCGCAGCTTTATAACATTTTGATGGGGATTTTTGCCGGGCAGTCAAGCCAAAACCAACGCCAACCTTCCAGCGTTGATAACCAGCTAGCAACGCGCCTGCCTTTACGAATTTTGTTGGCTGAAGACAATGTGGTCAACCAAAAAGTAGCTTTGCGCATGCTAGAACGCATGGGATATCGCGCTGAGGTAGCCAACAACGGTAAAGAAGCCATTGAAGCCTTGCAGCGACAACCCTACGACGTGGTTTTGATGGACGTACAAATGCCGGAAATGAGTGGTTTGGAAGCGGCGCAGCAAATTTGCCAGCGCTGGCAAGACCAAAGACCGCACATTATTGCCATGACAGCCGGTGCCATGGAAGGCGATCGCGATCGGTGTTTGGAAGCCGGCATGGATGATTATATTAGCAAACCCGTAAAAGTAGAAGTTTTGCAACAGGCTTTGTTGGCTTGTCGTGCTTCTAAAACCCAACAAGAATTAGAAGGGGAAGCAGAAATTGATGAAAACATGTTGGAAAAATTGCGCGATAGCTTGCAAGAAGATGGAGAACCCGATGTGGTACAGGAACTGATTCGCCTGTTTGTCCAGCATACCCCGCGCATGTTGGAATCCATGCGAGAAGCGATCGCCCAACAACAAGGAGAAACGGCTTTAAAAACCTCCCATGCTTTGCGCGGTAGCAGCAGCAATTTGGGATTGACCGGAATGGCAAAATTGTGTAGCCAACTAGAAGAAAAAGTACAGATTCAGTACTATAAAGAAGCTACGGAAATACTCAATAAAATCGAACAGGAATTTGGTCGGATACAAAAATTGCTATAGCTGGATGGGTTGGTTGTTTTATGATTTTACTAGTTTTTATTCGTTCGGGGAAATTTTTGGGGATCCAAAGGTGTTCGATTCCTTGACACTAGAATCTGTTTGTATACCATTTTTCTAAAAATTGCGAAGTTCTTACATGGCGTTTCCATTTTCATATTGCTTGGGAAATTGCTATAGTTTTTTCCGCATAGATAACTGCTACGTTTTGCATGAGTGCTATTTCTCTTCTAGAACAACAAAGACAAAAATTTCCGGCTTTAGCAAACAAAGCCTACTTAAACTATGGCGGACAGGGACCACTACCGCAAGCATCCCTAACCGCTATTTACAATGCCTACGAACAGCTACAACGTACTGGACCTTTTTCTCAAGCCACCAATCGCTGGGTTACCGAACAAATTCGGAAAACACGTAGGGCCATTGCAGAAGAACTCCATGTTAATACGGATACGATCGCCCTAACCGAAGACGTTACCGTTGGTTGTAATATTGCCCTTTGGGGATTGAATTGGCAAGCTGGCGATCGCCTTTTAATCACCGACTGCGAACATCCCGGCATCATCGCAGCTATTGCTGAAATCCAGCGTCGCTACAGCATCCACATCGATACTTGCCCCATCAAAGAAACCCTCAATCAAGGCGATCCCGTAGCCGTCATTCATTCTTATTTAAAGCCCCAAACCCGATTGGTAGTTTTGAGCCATCTTTTGTGGAATACCGGGCAAATTTTGCCTCTTACCGAAATTGTCAAAGCCTGTCGGGAAAACAGCCAAGATACCAAAGTTTTGGTGGATGCTGCTCAATCCGTCGGTTCCATGCCGCTGAGGTTGGCAGAAACCGGAGTTGATTTTTATGCCTTTACCGGTCATAAATGGTGGTGCGGTCCTGCCGGTGTGGGTGGTTTGTACGTCAGTCCGGAAGCTTTGGAACAACTATCGCCTACCTTTATCGGATGGCGCGGTATTAACTTAAATACCACTGGTGAACCCATTGGTTGGAAAACAGGAGGGCAGCGATACGAAATTGCCACCTCCGCTTACCCCCTGTACTTGGGATTGCAAGAAGCGATCGCATTTCACCACCAATGGGGAACTCCCGAACAACGTTTCCAACGTATCCAACAACTAAGCAGCTATCTTTGGAAACGCCTTAGTCAGCTACCGCAGGTTTCCTGTTTGCGAACCTCGCCACCGGAAGCTGGGTTGGTATCTTTTCAGCTAACGAATGGGCGCGCGCACAAAGAATGCGTAGAATATTTAGAGAAAAATCGCATTTTCGTACGTACTCTCCGCGATCCAGACTGCATTCGCGCTTGCGTTCACTATTTGACCTTAGAATCGGAATGCGATCGGTTGGTGGAAGCGATTGAGAGTTTTTGAGGGGCATCGGGGCATCGGCGCATGGGGGCATCGGTGCATCGGAGAAAACAATTCATTGCACTTTATCTATGTAC
>CAYZHY010000151.1:0-4838 GCA_964477525.1 uncultured Geitlerinema sp.
CCGCCTTCACCAGCTTCGCCATCTATAAAACTAGAAAAGTCAGCTGTTGCTGAAGAAGCAGATAGTAATTCCGGCTGGAAACTCAATACATCCTCAGCACCAGTAGCAGCTGCTAAATTAAAATCGGTTATAAAATCGCGATTGCCACCAGAGATGTACTGAAATGTGTCTCTGCCAGGACCGCCAGTGACAATATCGAAGCCCTCATCTGGTGAAAGGGTATCGTTGCCAGGACCGCCATTCAAAATGTCGTTTCCCCCTTGACCATGAATGCGATCGCTTCCTTCAGTCCCAACCAGAAAATTACTCTGGTCATTTCCGCTAATGACTTCATTCCCAGTGCTGGAATTGGAAGCCACTGTATCTGCTGAAGAAGTAACTGTCAGGTCTTTTTCGTTCCTTGAAAGATCCGCCATAGAAATATATCTGCTTGATGTACAGGGAGCTAAAAGAGATTGTTGCTAATAACTCGCAACCATTATATACATTTATTGAAGATATTTTGCAAGTAGTTGCAGCATTTTCTAGGATTGCTGAATGTTGGTAGTAGCTCTAAGTTTCAGAGAAATGGACTAGCAACCGAGTCTTGGGACTGTTAATATAAAGCTGTTAACTTGCTACCAACCGTGTACTATGGGAACATGTAAAAATTAGCGATTCGTAAAACTTCACACAGTTGTCAAATCGATACTCCAAACGATCTATCCTGCCATTGCCTACTGCTACCAAACATGCAGTTACTTTGCCTAGCAGTTTGATGAAAATTGTTTTCAAAAAATTTTCATGTTGATTATTGTTGATGGGGGTTGACAAACGGGTACCTTGATGGCTCTAAAAGTTGCTCGAATCATAAAAATCGAACAAGGACAAGTTGGTTCTAGCAAGATGATACACAAAAAGAGGGGGAAGAGGGGGAAGAAAACTACAGGAAGTTCTGAGGTAGAGTTGTTTTTTCGGGTCTATGCAGTGTGGCTTCCGTATCAGAAGGAATGGAAAGCTCTTTAAAATCAGCCATGTCTAAAAAAACTAATTTCATCAAGCAGTTAGTCCTTTTTGCGTAACTTGATTATGACTTCTACTTCCACAAGCAACTGGATTCAAATTCCTAAACCCAATCCCAACGCTCGCTGGCGTTTGTTCTGTTTTCCCTATGCTGGTGGTTCGGCGCGGGTCTTTTATTCCTGGTTGGACAAGCTAGATACCGATATCGAACTCTGTCCAGTGGAACTGCCCGGTCACGGTCGGCGTTTGGCAGAATCTCCCTATACGCGCTTGTTTCCCCTAGTAGAAGCGATCGCAGGTGAAATCGCTCCCTTTCTCGATGGTGCCAAAGGCACCGGTCCTTCGGACCATCGTGGTTATGCCTTTTTTGGTCACAGTATGGGGGCTTTGCTGGCATTTGAACTAACGCGACATTTGCGCGAGCAAGAAATCCCCCTGCCCGACCATCTGTTTCTTTCCGGGCGTCGTCCTCCCCAATTTCCCGATGATGACCCTCCAACCGCCAATCTTTCGGATGCGGAATTAGTCGAAAAATTACGCTGGCTGCGGGGAACGCCTCCAGAAATTTTAGAAAACGAAGAACTACGAGAGCTGCTGTTTCCCGTTCTCCGGGCTGATTTTGCCGTTTGCGAAACTTACGAACATACCTGGCAATCGCCTCTTCCTTGTCCCATTACGGCATTTGGCGGTCGGCGAGATCCAGCCACGCGCAAAGGCGAACTTCGCCAGTGGCAGCATCACACCAGTGCCGAGTTTTCCAAAAAAGTCTTTGGTGGCAATCACTTTTTCTTGCATTCCGCCCGCGATCGCTTGTTGCAGGCGATCGCCCAACAATTAAAAAGCAAGAAAAACCAAACAGAAAACAGCAAAAAGAAATGGTTCGATCTGCGGTAAACAATTTAGATGGCTTGGTGCGATCGCTGGTGAGAGCAAGGGCTAACGGGTACGCACATGGGTGTATCTGTAACCGGATCGGGAACAATGCGGCATTCCAAGTCGAACACTTCCCGTACCATGGACTCAGTCATCACCTCCTGCGGGCTACCACAGGCACGCACTTGACCCTCTTTCACCGCCATCAGAAAATCTCCATAGCGACAAGCCTGATTGAGGTCGTGCAAAACCATGACAATCGTGCGTTTTTGCTCTTGGTTGAGCTGGCGCAACAAATCCAATAATTCCATTTGGCGGGCAATATCCAAGTACGTCGTGGGTTCGTCCAACAACAAAATATCCGTATCCTGCGCCAAAATTGTAGCCACCCAAGCCCGCTGTTGCTGCCCTCCCGACAGGGTTTCAATGGGGCGGTGGGCAAACTCGTGAATGCGAGCAGTTTCCATGGCTTGTTCTACCATGGCTTCGTCTTCGCGGGACCACTGTTGCAGCCAATTCTGATAGGGATAGCGTCCTTGGGCCACCAACTCTTTTACCGTCAGCCCTGTAGGTGTACTGGGATTTTGCGGGAGAATGCCCAGCCGTTTGGCAACGCCTTTGGTGGGAAGTTTGCTAATATCGTTTCCATCCAAATAAACCACCCCATGCGTTGGTTTGAGCAAGCGAGCCAATCCCCGCAACAAAGTCGATTTGCCGCAACCATTGGGACCAACCAACACAGAAATGGCTTGGGCTGGCACCGCCAGACTCAAATCCACTACAATCGGATTTTTTTCGTAACCCAGACTCAGGTTTTGGGCAGTCAGTCGGTAAGCAGGAGCGTTCCGATCCATAGTTTTGTTCGATTAAAATTTCTTGCGGAGTAAGAGAAACAGCAAGTAAGGGGCACCGATAATGGCGGTCACAATACCACAAGGCAGCTCTATGGGAGAAAACAGCAAGCGACCCGTGACATCGGCAAGAACCACAATGGTACCACCTACCATGGCAGCCGTGGGCATCAATCCTTCGTGGGCAGCACCCACCAGCTTTCGCGATAAATGCGGTGCCATTAACCCCACAAACTGAATGGAACCGGCTGTTGCTACGGATGCTGCTGCCAAAGCCACGCCGCAAAACAGCAAAGTTCCCCGTCGCCATTCTACCGGACTACCCAATCCCCGGGCTACGTCGTCTCCCAAAGCCAAAATATTCAATTCCCGGGCCATGGCAAAACCAACTACCCCGCATACTACCAGCCAAGGCAGCAACGCCCAAACTTGGTCCCAACTGCGTCCGTACACGCTACCAGCCAGCCAAATCAAGGCTTGGGAAACATTATTGATTTCGCCGAAGACGATGGTGAGGTCGGTGGCAGCTGTGGCAATAAAACTGAAGCCAATGCCCACCAGGATAAACCGCGCGCGGTCGGTACCTCCACGCCATGCTAAGATATAAATCAGAAAAGCGATCGCAATGCCCCCTAGAAAGGCGGCTATCGGTAAGGCAGAAACCGGCGCTTGCGGCCACCATACCAAACATATAACAGCGGCTAGGGAAGCTCCACCGTTGATGCCAATAATACCAGGGGCAGCTAGCGGGTTGCGCGCTACGCCTTGCACGATGGTACCAGCAATGCCTAGGGAAGCACCTACAAGGAAAGCTACCAAGGTGCGCGGCAAACGCAAGGTTGTTACCACAAAGGTAGCATCGCTATGGCCGGTGGAAATTCCCAAAAGAATTTTAATGACATTGAGCGGCGAAATGGCATATTCTCCATAGCCAATAGCGATCGCCATAGCTACCAAGGTAATGACCGCCAGCACCAACAAAACCACCGGTACCCGTCGGTCCCAGCGAAACGAAAGGGACAAGGGCTGGCAGCGAATCACCAACTCACCAGATTTCGATTGTTTGTCAATTTTCAATGGCAACCCATCGATTTTGGACATTTAACTCATTTACCTTAATTTGGCACGCACCAAATAAATGAAAAAAGGCGCTCCTACCAGAGGCGTGACCAACCCCACAGGCAATTCTTGCGGTCGAATAGCCACTCGGGCCACCATATCGGAAAGGAGTAGCAAAGTTGCTCCCAACAAGGCAGCGTGAGGAACAATTTTACGGTAGTCCCATCCCACCAAAAAACGGGTCACATGCGGTACGATCAGACCAATAAAACCAATGGGACCCGCGATCGCAACGCTACCGCCAGCCAACAAAACCACGCTCGTTGCCGCTGCAATTTGGATCCAAACGGTTTTTTGTCCCAGTCCTTGGGCTATTTCTGTGCCCAAACTCAGGGTAGTTAACTGCCGCCGCAAAGCCCAAGCCAGTACCAATCCTACGCTCAGATAGGGAAGTACTTGTACAATTAAGTCAAAATCTCGGCCAGCGGTAGACCCCACCAACCAAAAACGAATTTCATCTAGGGTGCGTTGGTTGAGAACCAGTACGGCGGTGGTTAGAGAACTCATCAGCGCCGCCATGGCAGCGCCGGCAATCGTTATATTAAAAGGGGTAGCTCCTCCTTGCCCAAAAGAGCTAAAGGTATAAACCGCGATCGCAGTAACGGCAGCGCCTAACAACGCCAGCCAAATATACGTACTCAGAGAAGAAAATCCCCATACCGACGCTGATAAAACCACCGCCAAAGCCGCACCAGCATTCACCCCCAAAATGACGGGAGAGGCCAGCGGATTGCGGGTGATGCTTTGCATGATGGTACCGGCTACAGCCAGGGAACTGCCTACCAATATGGCCACCAGCGATCGCGGCAGGCGTACTGTGGTTACAATTAAATGGGGTTGGGAACCATCGTAAGCAAAGAAAGCCTCGTAAATGGTTTGAATGGGGATTTCCTTAGCTCCCAAAAGCAAACTCGCCAAGAACATCCCCAACAAAACCAGCAGTTCCAATTGCAAAACCACGGCCGGCGATCGCACTTTTTGGGAAATCAAAGA
>CAYZHY010000151.1:4938-8292 GCA_964477525.1 uncultured Geitlerinema sp.
TCCGATTCCGATTCCGTCGCGATCGCTAGCTGCACGCCATCTATGCTCCGCAAGCGATCCATTACCCGGACCACCCGACCGTGAGCCACCTGTTCGTCAGCATTCACAATAATCAACTGTTGTTCCGTATCGGAGGCCATTTCCTTACGCACAGTGGGTAGAAGTTGCTCCAATTCCACAGATGTTTTGTTTACAGAAAGGGTGCCGTCATCGGCAAGGGTGATGTAAATTTCGCTGGAACTTTGCGACTCGCCGGTGGCAGCCTCCGGTAAGTTGACCGGCAATCCTTCCGACCGGGTTAAGAATAAGGTAGAAATCACGAAAAACGCCAAAATTGAGAAAATAATATCAATGGCTGGCACGATATTAATCCCAGCAGGGCGATCGGGTTCCTCATTGAGACGCATATTCAGTGTTCTCCTTTTGATAGTTGGGATCGCTGTGACCGTCCTGACCGCTTTGACGGCGATAGAGCAGTTCTAGCTGTCCGCCGTACTCTTGAATCATAGCCAACTGACGTGTATAAAAACCACGGAACAGATTGGCAAACAGCAGCGTAACAATCGCCACCACCAATCCCATCACCGTGGATACCAAGGCTTCGCTAATACCGCCAGTGACAGCAGTGGTGTTTTCGCCTCCCACTTCCCCAATTTGTAAGGAACTGAAGGCTTGAATCAAACCTAAAATTGTTCCCAAAAGACCTAGCAACGGCGAAACGCTGATAATGGTATCAAAAACTGTGTTGAAGCGTTTGAGTAGGGGAATTTCTGCTTGAGAAGCGCTTTCTAAGGCCAAACGAAATTCCTCGGGATTGGGGCGATCGAGTTCCAAGGCTTCTAGAAAAATCCGTGCTAAGGGGAGAGTGAGGTTTTGTTTGAGACGCTGAATCGCCAAATGGGGTTCTTCTGGGTAAACCCGCAAAACATCGCGAATTAGGCGCTTTTGACGTCTTTGGATGCGGGTCCAAAAAACCAAGCGTTCGATAATCAGCGTTACCGACACAATGGAAAATCCCAGCAACGGCCAGGCAATGATTCCTCCAGAAGTAAAAAAGTTGCTAAATGACATAAAAACAGCTTACGAACAATTCCAATTGACCAATACAAGCCGCAAGGCACGAACATTCTCGAAGGCTTCGAGAGCATATCACGATAATACTAGCAGATATTTGAAATATATTCTCAATTAATTTGGAGAAATTACCAAGATTGTCGCTCGTACTAGCATATAGGTATTTTTTCTATAAATTTGCCAATTAGGGCTTTTTGTATTGACAAAACTTCGTTTTCCCACTAATATAAAGAACTTAACTATTTAAATTCATTCTCAATAATAACTACAAATGCAACGCTCCCGTCACGTCATCCAACACAGAGAACAGACCTTACATTCCACAAAAACTGTGGCGTTCTACGGATGCCTCAGTTCCGTTTTGCTGCATAGTTTGGTCTTATTTGGGGAGATCCAAATCGCCGATCCCAAACCGGATAAACCCAAACCAGAAAAATCTCCTGCACCTATCGTACTGAAATCGCCACCACCACAAGCACAATCCCAACCTGAAGAAAAATCACAAGAAGAAACGACGGAAGAAACTTCGGCGCCATCAGAAAGTACCCAAACTGCCTTATCGCCATCGCCAACACCGCAGCAACCCCAACAACCCCAACCACAACCACGAGAACCTCGCCGCCAACCCCAAAGAAGACCGCAACGCGATCGCTCTCCCCAACCTACACCAGAACCGCGCCGCCGCCAACCCCAAAGAAGACCGCAACGCGATCGCACGCCCCAAACGCCCGAACCCGCTCCCAGAGCGACTCCCGAACCTACTCCTGTTCCCACGCCTTCTCCAAAACCACAACCAACCCCAACCCCAACCCCAAAAGCCAAACCAGAACCAACGCCAACCCCAACACCCACGCCAACGCCAACCCCAGCACCAACACCAACCCCAGCACCAAAACCAGAACCAACCCCAACCCCAACTCAATTAGAAAACATTCTGGAATCCACGCCATCGCCATCCCCAACCAATCCACCATCGAACCAGGCAACAGAAACCTCACCATCTCGTCGTTCTACCGAAAGCAACCGTCAACCCCAGACAGAAACCAATTCTCCTAGCAGTACCAACAACACCTCATCGCAAGGAAGTGGCCAAGCCAGCCAACCTGCCGAAACCACTCAAAGAGGTGCCTCTAATCCATCTAGCCAACAAAATACCAATACCAACGCTGCCAGACAGCAACCACAACCCACCCCGCAACCAGCACCACAACCCACCCCACAGCCAGCACCACAGCCAGCACCACAGCCCACCCCGCAACCAGCACCACAGCCAGCTGCCAGGCAAACGCCGACAGGTCCTTTACCGGCCAATCGCGGAACGCTTCAGGGGTGTGGTCGCAAACCTGAAGTTGACTTCGATACCAACACATCAACTTTAGTAAGCATTCGAGTGAGTCCCGGTGGCAGCGTTACCTCGGCAAGCGTCGCTCGCTCTAGTGGGGATTCCGAGTTGGATGGATTAGCCGTTCAGTGGGTGCGAACTTGTCGCTTTACCAGCTCTCCCAATGGTAGAGTTGGTCAAATTAGCGTTGTTTGGCAAAATTAGTTTGATTCTGCAGGGACAATAATATATCCCTGCTCTTCATTTCCCAAAACTTGATGGTTGCTTTCTCCCCAATACCACCAAGATACGCCTAAATAAGCACAAATGAGTGCATCCAAACGATCCTCGATCGCTTTCAGGTCTTTCATGCGGGTAGCAGTCTGGGGATGGGGAATGTGCTTTTCTAGAGCAGGTAAAGCGGGTTGGCGGCTGGTGAGTTCTGTATTGATAAAATCGTATAATTTGCTTAGTTCGGAAATGCGATCGCGAAACCGTCCTTTTTTGTATTTGAGAATGCGAGGCAAGCGAAACCAACGTACGATCGCGGTATGAGGAAAAACTTCAATTTGAAAACGTCCCGGCTGCTGTGCCGTAATTTGCGGTGCGTGGCGAAATCCCCGCTCTAGCAAACTTTGTCCCAATCCCACCGTACGCTCGGCAAAAGGACGCTGCAAGTTGGCCGGATAGCACCCTGCGTGGTAGGATCCAAAATACTTATGGGTCAAGCGATCGGGAACCCGCATCCCCGTCGTATTGGGAATAATGGTAGGGGCATCCACCGCCACCATGGCATCGGTTTCTGCTGGTGCCAGTTCGTCTACCCATTGCAGAAGATCGCTTACTGACGCCAAACAATCCGAGGCGACTATTTCCAGGGTACCATCGGCACTCAGTTGCAAGCCGCACAGACCACTATCGCCGGAACGCCAACCAAAGTCAATTCCCAAAAATCGCAT
>CAYZHY010000152.1:0-6534 GCA_964477525.1 uncultured Geitlerinema sp.
CACCATCCTAAGCTTTTGTAGTCGCTTTTGTCGGTTAACTTTTTTCTGTTCCTCTGGATGTAACTTAGCCATAGAATGACCCCAATGCTGGCCTTAACTCCCTATTTCCAGCATACCCATATTTGGAAAACGAGCGATCGCCTCCTACAATTCTTTATTTCCCCGAACATATCCCCGAGTCTACCACGGATAGAACACGTTGCCTCTCGCCGACCAACAGCGCCGCCCCATCCAACTACAACCCCGGGCAAAACAGACTTTTCAAAATTCCCCCATCGTCGGGAACTTACTGTCATACCCTGGAGATTCCCATACGGCATGTAGACAATTCCTTCCACGAGTTCTGCTTGCTTCAGCTGCGGCATGCGGTGGTAGCGTTGCTCGAATTTTGCGCAGCCCAAGAGCGATCGCCCGATTCCAAAATCGGCAAAAGTTCTGGAGATTCTGACCCATCCCAACTCATGACAAACTTCAAAATTGCCACTAGCCATCCCTACCCAACTATACTATAGAATAGAAATCAAAAGCTGTGCGATCCTACAAAATTTCTGAAAAACGCGATCGCGCTGCCATAACGTCGCCAGAAACAACTAGCAAACCATACATGGGCGCGAGCAATCTCTCGAAGTCTCCCGAACTAGACCCAAACAATCTATTTCCCTTTGAACTAGATGAGTTCCAAAAACAGGCGATCGCTGCCCTCAACGCCGGCAAATCGGTGGTGGTCAGCGTTCCCACGGGGTCCGGCAAAACCCTCATTGGCGAATACGCCATTCATCGCGCGTTGGCAAGGGGAAAACGAGTTTTCTATACCACACCCCTCAAAGCCCTCTCCAACCAAAAACTGCGGGATTTTCGCGATCGCTTTGGGGAAAAGAACGTGGGATTGCTAACCGGAGATATCTCCGTCAGCCGGAAAGCCTCCGTATTGGTTATGACCACGGAAATTTTCCGCAACATGCTCTACGGAACCCGCATCGGCAAATTGGGCACTTCCCTAGAAGATGTGGAAGCCGTGGTCTTGGACGAATGCCACTACATGAACGATACCACCCGGGGAACAGTTTGGGAAGAATCCATTATTTACTGTCCCCACGAAATCCAATTGGTTGCCCTTTCTGCCACCATTGCCAACAGCGACCAACTTACCGATTGGATCGATCGCGTTCACGGACCCACGGAACTGGTCAAATCGGATTTTCGCCCGATTCCGCTACAGTTCTATTTCTGCAACGATAAAGGCTTTTTTCCCCTTCTCAACAGCAAACACACCAAACTCAACCCCAACCTCAACCGCTACAAACGACAAAAAGGGAAAAAACCCAAAACCCCCTCCCTTATCGACGTGCTTTCCCACCTGCAAGAACGGGATTTGCTGCCGGCTATCTATTTTATCTTTAGTCGCCGGGAATGCGATCGCGCTGTGGGCAATGCCAGCCAACTCAAACTGGTCAATCCAGAAGAAGCCCAACAAATCGAACAAGCCGTCAACGACTTTTTCGCCCGCAATCCAGAAGCAACCGCTGCTTCGGCAGGGCTCAGCACAAGCCGTCAAGGACAGTTAGAACCCCTGAAACGGGGGATTGCCGCCCACCATGCTGGGGTTCTTCCTGCTTGGAAAGGCTTGGTGGAAGAACTATTCCAGCGGGGATTAATTAAAGTTATCTTTGCCACGGAAACTCTGGCTGCCGGGATTAACATGCCTGCCCGTACCACCGTTATTTCTAGTTTATCCAAACGCACCGATCGCGGGCATCGCTTGCTGAAAGCTTCGGAATTCCTGCAAATGTCCGGCCGGGCGGGGCGTCGCGGTATGGACGAACGCGGTCACGTAGTTACCGTACAAACTCGCTTTGAAGGGGTGAAGGAAGCTGCCTATTTGGCAACTGCCCAAGCCGATCCTTTGGTTAGCCAGTTTACCCCCAGCTACGGTATGGTGTTGAACTTGCTGCAAAACCATACTTTAGAAGAAGCCAAGGATTTGGTGGAACGCAGTTTTGGGCAGTACCTAGCAGCGGGCAATATCCAACCGCAACAGGAAGCCATTGCCGCCGCCAAGGAAGATTTGGAAGCGTTGAACCAAGAGTTAGCCCATGTAGACTTGCAACAGCTGGAAAACTATCAAAAATTGCGCGATCGCATTAAAGAAGAACGCCGGCTGTTAAAAACGCTACAATCCCAAGCCCAATCCTATGCTTCGGCAGGGCTCAGCACAAGTGCTAGCGAAAACCTCAGCGTCGCGGTTTCCTTTGCCGTTCGCGGTACGTTTGTCAGCATCAAAGGTGCCAACGTTCCCACTTCAGAACCCATATCCGCTATTGTAATGGATAAAATCCCCGGTCCGGGACAAGCGCCCTATTTAATCGTTTTGGGTCGGGACAATCGCTGGCGTATTATTACCGTAGACGATGTGGTCAACCTACATGCAGAAATTCCTCGGTTGCAAAAAGCCGATGCCCTCACCGTTCCCCAATTTCCCAACCAAAAACCCGGTACTTCTGCCCAGGGAGATAGCGATGCCAGCGAGATTGCGTATCTGATTCCGCCGTTGGAAGTAGAAGTTGCCCCGGAAGTGAAAGCCCAACAGGAACGTTTGACCCAAGTTCAAGACCAACTGGAAAACCATCCTGCGCGCCAGTGGGGCAAACCGGGCAAACTGCTGAAAAAATACCGTCGCGCCCAAGAGTTGGAAGAGGAAATTCAATCCATGGAAGCGGATTTGGAAGCCAGATTGGCGCGTCGGTGGCAAGAATTTCTCAATTTAATCAAAATTTTGCGCATGTTTGGGGCGCTAAGCGATGTCACCCCCACCCCCTTGGGTGAAACTGCTGCTGCCATTCGCGGCGATAACGAGTTGTGGCTGGGCATGGTCTTGAGTTCTGGCAAGCTGGATCGTTTGGACCCTCACTGTCTGGCGGCGGCTTGCGCGGCATTTGTAACGGAAGTTTCCCGACCCGACAGTTGGTCGAATTACAGTCTGTCTTCGGAAGTCAGCGAGGCTTTGAATAGTTTGTGGGGGCTGCGCAAACAGGTAATTAAAATTCAAAGTACCTACGGCGTGGATATTGTGGTGTTACCCAACAAATGGCAAGACCGCCACTTGATTGCGCTGGTAGAACAGTGGGCGCTGGAAGTAGAATGGCAGGAACTGTACGAAAATACCAGTCTCGATGAAGGAGATATTATCCGCATTTTGCGCCGAACGTTGGATTTTCTCTCTCAAATTCCTCACGTTCCCAATATTTCGCCGATTTTGGTGGAAAATGCCCGCCGCGCCATACAACTGCTCGATCGCTTCCCAGTGAGCGAGTCGGTTTCTTAAAAATCCGTGGTTTCTCGGTTGCTAAATTCGGATATTTGGTTCCAGAAATTCTGGTATAATTATAGGATTCGCTATCTAGATACCAAAATTGGATGGGCGAATAGGGGTGCTTTTTGCTCGGTCTGCCAAAAATCAAAGGTTCCATATTGGCGAAGCTGTTTGCTATTGGAAATGTCTGCCTCCCCTCCTATGCCCGATATTCAAATTTTGGTTTTCGATTTTAACGGTACGATTGTCGATACAGTACGTGCTAGCCAGCATATTTTGGAACGCTTGCAGCTGCAGTTCCAAGATACGACAGGCAACGAGACCACGTTTGGTTTCCCCAACCCAGGAGATTCTCCCTACTATTCCTTTCTTAAAACTGCGAATTTATCGCCCGATCGCATTCCCAAGCTCATTCACAAACTAAAACAAGAACGAGAGCGAGAAAGTGACTTGCTAGAACCCTTGCCAGGCATCAATGTTGTTTTTCAAACACTATCGGCAACAAATATTTCCTTAGGAATTCTTACTTATACAGGGGCAAGAGATGTTTTGAGTTTTCTCAACCAACAAGATTTTGGTGAAGGCGTTGATTTTCTCTATTCCAGCGTTCCCACCTGGGGCAAGCCCAAAGTTCTATCAGCTTTGCTGAAAAGTTCCTCCATTCCGCCGCAGTCGCTTTTATACGTTAGCGCCAATGCAACCAATATAAAAGCCATAAGCACTTCCCAAGTACAAATTGCTGCTGGTACTTGGGGATTTAGCAAACGTGCCGATTTAGAAACTTACCAACCTACTTATATTCTTGACGATCCCAAGGACATTTTACAACTCGTACGGCATCCAGTGGAGGACGGGGAGAAAGAAAAAAAAGAAAATCAGAAGGGCAAGTAAAAGAACTTGCCCCTAAAATGCTCTAATTCATGGCTACGATTCCTGGAAGCAAATAATACCATTTCTGAAAAACAATAATTTTTTGGGATTTCCCGATTTCCCTGGTAGGGGTGCTTCGCGAAGCGCCCCTACAAAAAGGCCCCGATCGTTTATTGCAGAGGTGGCCAATTCTCTGATTTGTAGAATGGATACCGCCCCAATCTGTTGGATTGCCCACCCTATCCGATCGCATAATTATTTTTATTTGTTTTTTGATGGGCTGCGATCGCGAAACCAAAACAAATATAGGTCGTGTACTGCCCATTACGTTAGCTAACATGTGCCGCTTTTTAGGAAGAACTGGAAGAACTCGGCAAATGTTGCTCGATTTCTGCCAACAAATCTCGTTCTAAGTAAGGTTTGGTAATATATCCCACAGCACCCAAACCAGTAGCAATATTGCGGTGTTTGTCGCCCTGTCGGGAAGTGAGCATAATCGTGGGAATATCCGAGATGTCTTCGTTTTGGCGGTATTGACTGAGAAACTCAAAACCGTTGATGCGCGGCATTTCAATATCGCAGAGAATGACATCCACAGATTCTCCCCCTCGCAATTTATCGAGAGCCTCTTGACCGTCACGCGCCGTCACTGCCCGGTAACCGGCTTTTTGTAACGTCGTTATCACATTTTGCCGCAACGTAATCGAATCATCCACGACCATCACCGAACTGACACGACGATTTTGTACCGAAGGCACCGCCTCCCTACCCGATTCGTAGCTGCCATTCATAGAGGCGTTGCGGTTTGGTTTGACACTCGTGTTGTTGGCTTGGCGCTGGGCCGAAGATGTGGATAGAGCCGAACTGGTAGCCGAAGCGATCGCTTGTGTAGAATAAGCATTGGAAGCCGGCGAAGCAGCCAAATTTCTACTGGGGGCAGCTGTCGCAGTATTGCCTTGGGGAATACGGTCTTGAATCAAATCCAAAACATCGATAACCAAAGCCAGATGGCTGTTGGCGAGAATGCTGCATCCGTAAACATATTGAGGCGCTCGTACGACCTTACTGAGAGGACGAATAACCAGTTCTTGTTCTCCCAAAATCGATTCTACCTCCAACCCCACCAAACCGATAGCGGAATTGAGTAACAGAACCAGGGAAGCATCCTCATTTTCACCACTCGTGCTTAAAAATTTCGGCGAATTTAAAGCTGCCGCATCCCAACCGGTTTCGTTGGTCCTATGGTGACCGTTCGTTGGTGTACTATGCTCGATCGGTATAGAAGAAGTATGGTGTATCAAATCTTCCAAACGATAGATGGGCACCGAATATTCCTTTCCTTCTCGGGTAATGGAAAGAACCCGTTGCTTGCCCACATACGTAATTTCGGTAGCCTCAGGAAACAGGATTTGTTCGATGGTTTCCGAAGGAATCGCGTAGTAAACCCCATAGGATTCGTGAACCAACAGTTTGGCAATACTAAGGGTTAGAGGCAACTGCAAGCGAAAACAGCTGCCCTTATCTGGATGGGAAGTAACGGTGATACCAGCACCCATCTCATTCAATTGGGAACGTACCACATCCAAGCCCACACCGCGACCGGAAACATTATCGACATTTTGGGCGGTAGAAAAGCCAGTTTCAAAGATAAATTCCAGCAGTTGGTTGTATCGTAGCGTCGATGCTCTGCTCGTCGAAATCAACCCTTGTGCGATCGCCCGTTGGCGGATAGCCTCGTAATCAATACCTTTCCCGTCGTCTCGAATTTCAATAGTCGTTCGATTTCCCTGGGTATAGGCGCGAATTTCGATCTTTCCCTGGGCAGGTTTGCCTTTTGCCTGGCGTTGGTCTGGCGCTTCGATACCGTGGGAAAAAGCATTTCTCACCAAATGTAGCAGAGGGTCGTAGAGTTTTTGCGCGATCGCTTTATCCACCAAAACATCTTCACCGCGAATTTGCAACGCCACATCTTTATCGTGGGTCATACAAAGTTGCCGTACCGTTCTGGGAAACCGTTCCAAGACCTCCCCAATCGGTTGCATCCGCGCCAAAGTCAAATCGTCGCGAACCTTAGTCAGCAAGCGTTGCTGTTTGTGAAGTGCCGACGACGACCTCTTGCTGTACAAATCGATACTATCGGCAACCTCTTGCATCTGTACCATTTCCTCGTAAGCCGATTGCAGCAACATCTGCATCTGGGAATAGTTATCCATTTCCAACGAATCCAGATTGCCGATTTTGCTGGCTGGGAAAGAAGATTTTAACGATTCGATGGAACTGTTGGAGGCTTGACCGGAAAGCCCTTCGGCAAGCTCAGGGCGGCGCTCTGTGGAATTGGGATTTGCTTGTTGGGA
>CAYZHY010000152.1:6634-8253 GCA_964477525.1 uncultured Geitlerinema sp.
GCCCTTCGGCAAGCTCAGGGCGGCGCTCTGTGGAATTGGGATTTGCTTGTTGGGAAGACTTTGAATTATGTCGAATGCTTCGGCTGCGCTCAGCGCGAGGGGATTGTTTTCCAGAACGAGACTTACGAGAGGCTCCCCAGGAACTACTTGCGTTGAGAGAATTGGAAACACCATCGTGGCTTTGTTTGGCATTGATACTCCAAGCCAAAGATTGCAACGAAGACAGGAGTTTCTGATGCTGGGAGAGCTGTTCTTGTAGCTTTTTCACAGAAGCTTGCAAATCTTCCGTTCCCGAATATTGTTTGTTGTGTTCGATGAGCAGTTCCCCGGCTTGGAAGTTCAAGCGTTCCAACTGTTCTAAATCAACCCTGACTGTGGTGGTTTCTCGATGCGCCGCCCTGAGCTTGTCGAAGGGCTGCGACTCTTTGCCTCCTGCTGGGGAAGAACTAGCTGTTGCCGATGACGATACTGGCGAAGGCGATACTTCTTCCCATTGGGAAAGGGGAACGCTATCTTTTTCCAGTTCGCGATCGGTTTTTTGAGTTAGCTTGGAAGAAGTGGTGGTTGGGGAATTGCTTTCAGGATCTTCGACTGATTCCTTATCTTCTGCCGCCGCCCTGAGCTTGTCGAAGGGCTCAGATGCTTCCTCAGTTTCAACAGACGGTTCGGCCGAACTTTCTGGTGAGGGAACTTCCACCATTTCCTCAACTTCCAAACCACCGAAATCTGCATAATTTTGGTGAGGTTGGTTCGTATCTCCTTCGTCTTGAGAAAAATCAGCAGCTTCACCTTGCTCGCTGTAATCGCCAGTTTCGATAGCGTTGGGGTCAAAACTGCCAAACACGTCATCGAGTTCTCCCCCTGCAGAAAATACCTCTTCTGTTTGCTGGGAAGGAAACTCGCCAAAACTTTCGCTGAACTGAGCCGAAGCGTCAGTTTCTCCAGAATCGATGGTGGTATCCGTCGTTGTATCTTGGCTGTTGCTGGTTGTTTCTGCTGCGGGTTCTGCCTTTTCCGTTTCCGTATCTTCTGTAAAATATTGCACGAGCGAGCTATCAAAATCCTCAGTTGTTGCTGAGCCTGTTGAAGCAGACCCTGGTAAACTAGAAACAGATGGCGTTGGCTCCTGGTGGCTTGACGAGGAGGGAGATTTGGCTAAATTTTTGAGTTTTTGCGAAGGTTCGCCACCCTGAGTGCGATCGCCATTTAAAACCGCTTGTACCGCCTCCCAGAAGTCTTCCAGAGCCACTTCCGCAATTTTAATGGCCAAGTCGGGATTGAATTCCACCGCCGTTAAAACCGTTTTGGCAATATCGCCAAATCCCGGTAATTTTAAGGACTCCGATAACCCCACAAAGATTTCCGCAATGGAACGTAGGTTGTTAGCAACTTCTTCCGAATCTGCCGATTTCAAAGTCGCCTGCAAACTTTCTAGGCGCTGTTTTACGCCAATTTCAAAAATTGATTGCACCATGTCAAATCCTAATTCTTCAGAGGAAGGAATTTCCGCATCGGGGTTGTACGCATCGCCTAAATAATCTTTAATTTTTTCAATAATGTCGCGCGCGGTCTGCATGGTCGGCGATACCGGCGCATTTTCTTCTGATTCCTCGCCTTGC
>CAYZHY010000153.1:0-8233 GCA_964477525.1 uncultured Geitlerinema sp.
AGAAGACGTTAACTTCCCTTCCACAGAAGCCTCCGCATCCAGCGCGATCGCACGTAACTGTTCTAACATATCCGGAGGTGCCGTAGACCACATTTGCCGTTGATTCGCCTCCAACAACCGTTCCGCCATATCCCGCAACGCCCAAGGATTGTGCTTCTTGACAAAATCTTGCACCTGTTCGTCCAAAACATATGCCTGGGCAACCCCCTCATACATAAAATCTTCCGCACATTGCGTCGTGGCATCGTAGGCAAACAGATAATCCACCGTCGCCGACATTTCAAAAGCACCTTTATACCCATGACGCATCACCCCTTGCAACCACTTGGGATTCACTACCCGGGAACGATAGACAAAATGCAACTGTTCCCGCAAACTCCGTACTCTCGGCGTATCCGGGCGGGAATTGTCGCCGAAGTAGGTTTGGGGATTTTGCCCCTGGAGGCTGCGCGCTGCCA
Organism: uncultured Geitlerinema sp.; assembly: GCA_964477525.1. GTDB lineage: Bacteria > Cyanobacteriota > Cyanobacteriia > Cyanobacteriales > PCC-9228 > PCC-9228. Next base: position 459 of record CAYZHY010000153.1, read on the forward strand.
CCGTCATGCCCCCCTGAAACTGATAGTAATCATCCGAATCCAACAAATCGTGTTCTCGATTGTCTTGATTGTGCAAAATTACCTGCATTTGTTGCAAACGATTCTCAAATGCTTCCGGAGATGCGCTTGCCCTGAGCCCTGTCGAAGGGTGGGCAACTGCCGTGCCATCGTTATTCCCAGCATACGCATAACAACTCCAATTGACGTACGCCCGCGCCAAATCCTCATCCGTCTCCCAATTTTGCCCTTCAATCAACCCCTGCAAACCAGCGCCATATGCCCCCGGTTTCGACCCAAACACCCGATAGCTGGCGCGGCGGTGGGCTTGGTCCTCGGGAAAGCCCATTTGTTGCCAGGTTTGGCTTTCGGAACTTACTTGTGCGGCTAGGGGATTTTCTTCGGCAGACTCCGGCAATGCTGCCACTGCTTGGGCGGCGCGGTCGAACAAATCGATTAAATTGGGAAAGGCATCCCGGAAAAAACCAGAGACCCGCAGGGTTACATCGACGCGGGGGCGACCCAATATCGATACTGGCAAAATTTCCCAATCCACTACCCGGCGGGAAACGCCTTCCCATACCGGTCGAACTCCTAGCAATGCCAACGCCTCGGCAATATCGTCGCCGCCGGTACGCATGGTGGAAGTTCCCCATACCGATAAGCCTAGGGTTTGCGGGTATTCGCCGTTTTCTTGGGTATAGCGTTCGATGAGGGTTTCTGCTGCTTTGCTGCCTACTTCCCAGGCGCTTTCGGTGGGGATGGCGCGAATGTCTACTGAGTAAAAATTGCGACCTGTGGGCAATACTTCTGGTCTGCCCCGCGTGGGCGCGCCGGCTACCCCAGAGGGAACGTAACGCCCGGCAAGTCCTTGCAATAAATTGTCAATTTCTTGGGAAGTTTGTTGCAAATGGGGGAGAATGGTGGTTGCGATCCACTGCAATACTTGCTGGCTGGCTTCGGTGGCAACCTGGCTTTGCCAATCTTTGCCTGCGATAACCGCATCCACCAAACGGGCAGCTTCTGCTTCCAACCGTTCCAGATTGTTCCTGCCTTCGGCTTCGATACCCCAATCTTGCGCGATCGCATCAATAAGTCCCAAACCACCACCAGGATAACGCGCGATCGCCACAATTAAATCCCGCAGTTGCCGACCTTGGGGCGCTTTACCAAAAATATGCAAGCCATCGCGAATCTGCGCCTCTTTTAAATCGCACAAATAAGAATCGATTTGCGTCAGATACTCCGGAAAATCCCCGCTTAAATTCAAATCCTTATCTAAATTCGCCTCTTGAATGGTACTGGTAATGCGATCGCGAATCACCGGCAACCGCGACGGATCCAACCCCTCCGCCTGATAGTACTCATCCACCAAATTTTCCAAAGCCTGCAACGAACTGTATAGCTGCGCCCGCGTCATTGGCGGCGTTAAATGGTCCAAAATCACTGCTTGAGAACGGCGTTTTGCCTGGGAGCCTTCCCCCGGGTCGTTGACAATAAACGGATAAAAATGAGGAATTGCCCCCAACGCCACTTCCGGATAGCAAGTTCGCGACAGCGCCACGCTTTTGCCAGGCAGCCATTCCAAATTGCCGTGTTTGCCCACGTGAACGACAGCTTGCCCTTGAAAGTGGCATTGTAGCCAGTGATAAAACGCCAGATAGTGATGCGTCGGTTCCAAATCCGGCGCGTGGTAGCTTAACGCCGGGTCGCTGTCGTATCCCCGGGAAGGTTGAATGCCGATGAAAATATTTCCCAATTGTATTCCCGGAATGGGTAACGATTTATCCGGCGGCAATCCCCAACGATTGGCAATCCCCTTTTGCACTTCCTCCGGCAAATTCTGCCAGCAATGGCGATATTCTTCTGCCGATAATTCCTGGTCAATCGCCCGCATGTCAAAGCCTTCCGGGTCGTTGGTTCTTCCCGCCGTCAGCCATGCCATCAACGTTTCCGAATCTGGGGGCAAATTTTCCACATGATAGCCAGCTTGCTGCAACGCTTGCAGGATTTCCACGCAACTCGCCGGCGTATCCAACCCCACACCATTCGCCAAACGACCATCGCGGTTGGGATAGTTGGCTAAAATTAGGGCAATTTTTCGTTGTGACGGCGGTGTTTTTTGCAGCCGACACCAGTTGGCAGCCAAATCGGCAACGAAGGCTACCCGGTCTGGCATGGGTTCGTAAACCACCACTTGGGTTTGCAAGCGATCGTCGGTAGCGGTAGAATTTTTAAATGATATTGCCCGCGATGTGATGCGCCCGTCGATTTCCGGCAGCGCCACATTCATTGCCATATCCTTGGGCGACAATCCTTGCCATTGATTTTCCCACTGTTCTTTGGTACCGCCGCTGAGAATGGTTTGCAATACTGGTACGTCGAGATTTTGCCAAAATTGCAAATCGGGGGTGGCGGCATCGAGTTTGGCAACGGAAAAACCGGTGGTGTTGAGTATAATAGATAGGTCTGAGGCGATTTCTGTTACGGCATCCCGTACTTCGCGATCGCGCAACGAAGACACAAAAATGGGTACTGGGTGTAAATTGCGTTCCGCCAGCGCCTGCGACAAAGCATCAATAACTGCCGTATTTCCAGATAAATAATGCGCCCGATAAAATAATATTCCCGCCTTGGCAACGGGTTGTTCGGGAATCGCAGCTACATCGTAGCATCCCACCTGGGGAACTGGTTGTGGCGCTGGGGGTTGGTAATTGCTTCCCCAGGTAGCATCCGCCACCAACTGCAAGCCACAGACAAAATTCTCTATCCCACCTTCTTGAAAATACCGCCAGATGGTATTGGCTGTTTTTACCGAAACCGTGGAATGGCTAATTAAGGTGGGATCGAAGCCATCATCGCCGGGAAACACGATTAGCGTGGCGCCGGTTTCTTCTACGGTGGCTTCCACCACTTCCATTCCGTAATCCCAGTAGGAACGACCTCCCAACAAACGAACGACGATAACTTGGGCATGTTGCAACACATCTTCGGCGTAGGTATCGATGGTTAGCTGTTGCTGCAACTGCAATAAATTGGTGGCGCGAATTTCTGGGAAATCTTCCGGTAGCTGGTTGATTGCTGCCGATAGGGTTTGAATGTCGGTATCTGCCGCTGTTAGAAAGACAATCGGCGCTGGCGTTTGTTCGACAAACACCACACCTTCAGAATCTCGATTCCAACCGCCGGGGATAGTGGCTATTCGATGCATAGATTTTAGATGATACGAAATCCGACAAGTAAAAACTACTATATGTAGGAGGGGGAGGAGGGGGATGAGAGGGAAGACGGGGAAGAGGGGGATGAGGGGGATGAGACCGAAGAAGATAACAGGAAGTTTTGACTTGGGGGATTTTGGGGGTTGGGGTCTTGGTAGTGCATATGACCTATGAGACTGGGGGAGATTCTGGGTGAACCAATGACGACTTTTCATTATAATACGTTTTTGTCGTTATCGGTGTAGAGAACTTTTGTGGAATTGAGTGGCGATCGCGCTATTATCGTTTTGTTACTGGCAGCGTTTATCGATTTTCTCATCGGCGACCCTTCGACAAGCTCAGGGTCTCACCCCTGGTGGCGCATTCCCCATCCCGTACAAATTATGGGTTGGGTTATCTCTCGCTACAAGCAGATGGTCGTTGGCGATGGAGAACCACCCCGTAAGCTGACCTCGGCTATCTTTTTATACGGCAGCGGTGTTTTCCTGACTGTAGCCTTGGTGGTGGGTAGCGCCTGGATGGGTTGGTCTTTGGTTGCTGTTAGCCATGCCTGCCATCCGTTATTGGGAATGGCTATTGAAAGCATTCTCCTGGCAAGTTGTTTCGCCACCAATAGCTTGCGTAGCGCTGCCGAAGAAGTTTTGCAGCCTTTGCTGGCGGGGGATTTCGCCACTGCGCGATCGCATTTAGGTATTTACGTGGGCAGGGATACGGAAAATTTATCGGAACCGGAAATTTATCGTGCTGTTTTGGAAACGGTGGCAGAGAATACTGTCGATGCGGTTACGTCTCCGCTTTTTTATGCGGCGGTGGGGTCGTTGCTGTTTCCCTTTGGTGGGGTTACTTTGGCACTAGGATTCAAAGCGGCCAGTACCGTGGACTCTATGGTAGGCTACAAAAGGCCGCCCGTGCGAGAACTAGGTTGGTGTGGTGCCCGGTTGGATGATGTGCTGACGTGGCTTCCCTGTCGCCTGACGGTGGTGACGTTGGGATTGCTGGCAAGGTCGCCGGTTCGGGTTTGGCTGGCTTGTCAGAAGGAAGGGCATCTCGATCCCAGTCCTAATTCTGGTTGGAGTGAGTGCGCCTACGCAACAATTTTGGACGTACAGTTGGGGGGCATCAATACTTACGGTGGGGTAGTCAAGGAAAAACCCCGGGTGGGACAACCCATCGACCCCATTACCGATAAAAAAGTTTATGCGGCGATTCGGCTGATGCGATGGAGTTTTTTGCTATGGTTGGCAGCAGCGATTTTCTTAATTCTGGCAATGTAAATGCCCAAAAAGACCAGCGACCTACTCACGGGGGCAATTTGATTTGGGCGGCGCAGGTGGCTGGTTGCAGCCGCGATCGCATTTTGGATTTTTCGGCGAGTATCAATCCCTGGGGGCCTCCTGATTCGGCAATTTCGGCGATTCAGGAAAATTTATCCAGTCTCAATAGCTATCCCGACCCCAACTATACGCTTTTGCGCCAGGCGTTGGCGAGTTGGCATGGTTTGTCGGCGGATTGGATTCTGCCGGGGAATGGGGTGGCGGCGTTGCTGACTTGGGTTGGTCGGGAACTGGCACAGTTGGATGCTGTGTATGTTATTGCACCGGCTTTTGCCGATTACGCGCGATCGCTGCAAGCGTTTGATGCGCCGGTGGTTCGCTATCCTCTCACAGTAGAAGGGGATAAGTTTACCATCGATTGGGCAGAATTTCTGGAATTTGCGGGAAAAAATAACCACTCATACGGTTTGTTGCTGAACAATCCTCACAATCCTACGGGTAAGTTGTTTGCCAAAAGGGATTTGCAGGCGCTGCTGGATAATTTTTCTTTGGTGGTGGTGGATGAGGCGTTTATGGACTTTTTGCCGCCAGAGAGGCAGCAGAGTTTGCTGGATTTAACCCCAGACTATCCCAATTTGGTAATATTGCGATCGCTGACGAAGTTTTACAGTCTTCCGGGCTTGCGGATTGGTTATGCGATCGCCCATCCCCAAAGATTGCGGCGCTGGCAAATTTGGCGCGACCCGTGGTCGGTTAATACCTTGGCAGCAGCAGCGGCAATGGCGGTTTTGCAAGATAAAGACTTTCGCGAAAAAACTTGGCAATGGTTGCCGGCGGCTAGGGAAAAACTATACCACAAACTCTCGCAAATTCCAGGGCTAACGCCAGTGCCCAGTGCGGTCAATTATTTGTTGGTACAAACGGAAATTCCCGCACGCCAGTTACAAAAACAATTGCTGCAAACCAGTCAAGTCCTGATTCGCGATTGTATAAGTTTTGCTGAATTGGGCGATCGCTATTTTCGCATTGCCGTGCGATCGGCATCGGAAAACCAACAGTTATTGGCAGGATTGGCACAAATTATCGCAAAACAAGCGTCCGGCGAGACAAAAACACAAAAATTATAAATTTATATAGGAACGAAGTCCATTCTTCCTTTTGCCAACAGTTATATTAGTAAAAATAAGGCTATGAAAGCGATCGCTATTCTGGGAACGTCTTCCAATGCCGGTAAAAGCTGGTTGGTAACCGCCTTGTGTGCGTGGTTGCGCCGCCAAGGGGTCCAAGTTGCCCCCTTCAAAGCCCAAAATATGTCCAATAATTCCTACGTTACCCTCACCGGCGGCGAAATTGGTCGGGCGCAAGCGGTACAAGCGGCCGCCTGCGGCATACCAGCGACAGTACAGATGAACCCTGTTTTGCTAAAACCTTCGGGAAACAGTACTTCCCAAATCGTTTTATTAGGAACTCCCCAACAACACATCGCCGCCAAAGACTACTACCGCTACGTGGAAACCATTTGGGAAACGGTACGGGATACCTTGGATTGGTGGCAAGACAACTGCGATGTTTTGGTCTTGGAAGGCGCTGGCAGTCCTGTAGAATTAAACCTCATGCATCGCGATATTGTCAACTTGCGCCCTATTTTATACCTGGGAGGTCGTTGGTTGTTGGTGGGAGATATCGAACGCGGCGGCATTTTTGCACAAATGGTGGGTACTTATACATTATTACCAGAAGCTGCCCAAAACCAAGGATTGGGACTAATTGTAAATAAATTTCGCGGCGACATCAACTTATTTACCGATGCTGCTTCCTATTTTCAACATCACATTCGGAAAGTTCCCTATTTAGGCGTTCTGCCCTACCGCCACAATTTACAACCAGAAAGTGAAGATAGCCTTTGTCGGGAAGCAGAAGAAAAAGGAACTGGTGCCAAACTGGCTTGGATTCGTTTCCCCTACCTATCGAATTCTCAGGACAGTCAGCCGTGGCAGCTCGATCGCGGGGTTCGCGTTAGCTGGGTGCAAAATCCATCGGACCTAGAAGATGCGCGTATCATTTTCTTGCCAGGCAGCAAAAATACGCTTCGGGATTTGGCGTGGTTGCAGGAAACGGGATTGGCAGCGGCCATTCAAAAAGCCAGCCAGCGCGGCGTTCCGGTGGTGGGAATCTGCGGTGGCTATCAAATGTTGGGTCGGCGACTGGTGGATGCAACAGGCGTGGCAGGGGATGCGGGTGATGTACTGGGGTTGCAGTTGTTGCCGGCGGTGACGCAATTTGCACCGACTAAAGAAGTGCGTCAAGTACGAGTGACCCATGGAAGCGATACTTGGATGGCTTACGAAATTCATATGGGCAATACGTACTTAGATGGCGAAGAACAAAATCAGTACAATATTAAAACTATTACCGTGGCAGCGGACCAACATCCCGTGGGGATGCGCAGCCAAAAGGTCTGGGGAACCTACTTGCATGGGTTTCTGGAATCGGCAGCAGTGCGTCGGGAGTTGGCGGATTTGGCGGGAATTTCTGAATATCAACCGGCGGCGTTTTCTTGGCAGGAATTCCAACAACGTTTGTATCAGGAAATGGCGGATTTCTTGGAAACCTATTTGGATTTAGATCCGGTGCATCGCTATCTGGATGGCAAGATTTGATAGAATATGGAAGGTGATTTCAAGGATTGGTTTTTATGAATTTGATTTTGTTGGAAATTTCTTGGCAACCAGTGCTAACCTATTTGGGCATTGGCGCGGCGGCAATTGTTGGTTTGGTTTTGATTTTGTGGTTGGGATTGGTTGTGCTTGTGGGTGCGGCTACCAAGGGATTGCCGCAAGCGATTGTTTCTTTTTTCCGTTCTCTGTCTGCTGATGGAATTGATGCTACGTACGACGAAAAAACCACAGAAAATTTTCAAGCAAGTACGTCCAAATCGGAGTTTCGTAAGTTTATTCGCGATCGCAAATTGCATCAGTTTCAGCAAGTGAAACCCGGCATTCCCCAACCCCAAGCCAATCGCTACGCTATTGATGTTACCGTTACCACTAAAGACCGCAAAGACGTTCCTTTAAAGTTGGCTTTTGTGAAAGTTAATAAAATTTGGAAAATCGATGCTATGGCCCCGGCCTCCACTTCTGAAGAAAAAACATAGTTATTTGCTAGAATGGGAGAATGCATAGTGGAGGCTAAATTTTTGGTAAAAGATATACATAACATAAAAAATAGTAAATATAATTATAAATTATATAACTCTAGAAAATAGCATGCTAAAATCGACATATAT
>CAYZHY010000154.1:0-2034 GCA_964477525.1 uncultured Geitlerinema sp.
CTCCTAGACATGTCATTTTTCGGAAGCATCATTTATGGCCAAAGAACGTCCACCGCTAGAAGAAATGACCTTGCGCCAGCTACGTCGCGTAGCTAGCGAACTGGGTATCTCTCGCTACAGCCGCATGCGCAAAGCGCAGTTACTAACATCCATTCAACAACGACAAAAAACACAACAACAGCAAACCTCTCTCAAAAGTCCATCGCATGTATTGGAGGCACAGGAAGAAGTGGAAGCAGCCAAATTTCAAGTAGGTCAAGAAGATCGTACCGGCGGCGAATTATCCTCCGTAGATGAAGGGTTGCCCGAACTGCCAGATGGATACGGAGAAAGTCGTATTGTTCTCATGCCTCGCGATCCGCAGTGGGCGTATACTTATTGGGATGTTCCCAGAGAACATAAAGAAGAATTGCGCAACCAAGGGGGACAGCAGCTTGCCCTGCGCCTATACGACGTAACCAACATCACATTGGAATCTCAAAGTCCCCATAGCGTCCAAGAATATCCCTGCGACGAACTGGCGAGAGAATGGTATTTGCCCATTCCCGTAAGCGATCGCGATTATGCCGTAGAAATTGGCTACCGCTGTGCCGACGGTCGTTGGTTGGTCCTGGCTCGCTCCACGAGCGTACGCATTCCTCCCATATATCCCTCCGACTGGGTAGACGACCAATTTATTACCGTTTCCTTTGACGAAGAAATACAAGGCAAAACCTTTGCCAATTTAGTCCATCCCAGCAAACAGGAATCCGCCAAGGGCGCTCCTACTTCCGCCATTTACGACGATATCTTCGATCGCGCTCAAGGTACCGAATCGCAGCGGGTAGCCGGTTCTGTATTTGGTTCCATGCATCAAGTTCCCGAACAAGCGATTAGTTCCTATGTGTTCCCTTCCGGCGTTGGTATGTGGGCAGCTCCCAACATGTCCGGCGTCGGCATGATATCCGGCGTTGGCATGTCCGGCGTCGGCATGATGTCTGGGGTGGGATTTTCCGCTTCCGCAGTTCCCGTCAAACCACGCCAATTCTGGTTGGTTGCGGATGCCGAACTGATTGTCTATGGCGCTACCGAACCCGATGCCACGGTCACCATTGGCGGTCATCCGATTAAGCTCAACCCCGATGGTACTTTCCGTTTCCAAATGTCCTTCCAAGACGGACTGATTGACTACCCGATTATGGCAGTAGCAGCGGATGGCGAACAAAGCCGTTCGATTCATATGAAATTTACTCGGGAAACACCTTCGCGCCATACCAATACCAAAGAAGAAGCTGTCGAGGAATGGTTTAGCTAACATTTTTTGCTCAAAGGACAATCAGTGAGAAGAAGGGAAGGAAACACCTGCTGTCAATGGGGATACCTTCCTTTTTTTTTGGAGATTCACCGTTTGGAGATTGGGGTGTCTTTATGCTGAAAACTGCGGAAATGCGATGGTTTTATCCGGGGAAAATACCGGAAAAGGTACGGCATTGGTTCCAAAAAGAGCTCGGACATGACAATTTGCGATCGCCCGAAACACGAGAAGATGTTTATTTGTGGGTTCCTCAATGCGAATTTTTGGGAGTCAAACACCGGCAAGGTCGTTTGGAAATAAAATGGCGACAGCAACAGTTGGGCGTGTGCTCAATTCGCGATCGCGTTTCGGGAAATGCCGAAATTTGGATTAAATGGTTGTGCGTCGATCCGGAAAGCGACAACATGCTACCAGCCCATGCCACCAGCAAGCCGAGTTGGATAGGCGTACAAAAAAACCGACAGCAACGGATGTATGCTTGTCTGGAGAACCATCAAGTCAAACCCATTACCGCCGATGAATGGGTTAGCTGTGGTGGCGGTGTAGAACTAACCCAACTGACAGTTGCAGACAAAGATTGGTGGAGTTTGGGTATGGAAGTTTTTGGCGAAGGTCGCGATCTTTCGGACGTTCTTAAAGCGATCGCGTCTACGGTCACCGCCAGCTATACTGGAGAAACCATGAGTGCAGACCATTCCTTTGGCTATCCTGCCTTATTGGCTAGGCTTTAACGGCATGGG
>CAYZHY010000154.1:2134-8187 GCA_964477525.1 uncultured Geitlerinema sp.
GCATGGGAGCATCGGGGCATGGGGGCATCGGTGCATGGGAGAAAACAGTTCCGGCTTGCATTTCTATCTCTCACGCTCGGTACGCTCCCATAGCGATCGAGACGAATTTTGTACGATGAGTACCGAAAAATGGCTGTGGTGTAGAACATATTTGCTAACGCTGCCCAATAGAATTTCCTGCCAATTTTGACGTTCGCGACGTCCCATAATAATTAAATCGACATTCCAGTCGGTAGCTAGTTGGCAAATCGTAGCTCCTGGATCGCCGATTTTGTGCTGGGTTTCTACGGATAGCCCTTCAGAACGTGCGCGTTCGGCGAATTCCTGCAGCCATGTTGTAATATCTTCAATCTCGTGTTGAAACTGCTGCTGTTCCAAGCGCAAGAAGGTGCGATTGCTGCTGGGATCCAATCCCACGCCAGTCCCAATAATGGGAGCAATTTCTGCTGGATGTTCCACTTGCAAGCAGTGCAATAGGATAAGGGTGGCTGTTTCTTGACGGGTAATGTCTAAGGCTTGCTGAAAAACAGCCTCTGCTTGCGAAGAACGGTCGAGAGCTACCAAAATTTTTTTCAGTGCCATGATATTTTCGCCAAAACAATAACGATCGCTATGACAGATCTAGCGGGAGCTTGGGGGCAGCCTGCGGCCAACTCAGAGTAAGTGGGAGCATCGGGGCATGAAAGAAATAAAATGTTGGTCTTATCTTCCTTATATCTTCCACCTTTCCCCATCTGCCAGCCTTGGAAATAGCGAAACAGCGATCGCGAGACATTTCCAACAAAATGATAAGATTTATACAGATTAGCCGCGAAAGAAACTGATAAATCGCTTCTTAGAGATAATTTCCGCTCTTGAAAACCGGGGGAATTTCCTGTTGTCCAGTTCTTAGACGAAATTGTCTAAACTTGAACAACAGTTACCTCCACCTCAAGATGAAAAGTGAAAGTCACAAGGGAAATTTGAAGTCATTCTGACTTTTCCAGATCGCCCTCAATTAGAGTCATGCCTAGATAGCCATCAGATGCTAAAATCCATTTTTACATGGCGGGTCATTTGCTCGTTGAAACCTGTGGACTAGATAGCGTCGACGCTACTAGAGAGAAGCAGGAAGTTGACAGCAAATTTGACCGATTTGGTCAAGTTTGTGTAAGTTCATCACAACAGCGAAGCGATAGGTAGACACCCGGCTCGTAAAAGGCATGGGAATAGCCCAGCTCTAGGTAGAGCCTGGTGGTATCAAGCACAAGCTGTCGCGGACGGATTTAAGGAGTAAAGAACTTGAAGAAAGTAGAAGCGATTATTCGACCTTTTAAACTGGACGAAATCAAAATCGCCTTGGTAAATGCGGGCATCGTCGGGATGACCGTTTCGGAAGTACGAGGTTTTGGACGTCAAAAAGGTCAAACCGAACGCTATCGCGGCTCCGAATATACCGTTGAGTTTCTTCAGAAGCTCAAATTGGAGCTGGTCGTAGAAGACGATCAAGTCGATTTGGTGGTTGATAAAATTATCTCCGCCGCTCGTACTGGCGAAATCGGCGATGGCAAAATCTTTGTCTCCTCTGTGGGACAAGTGGTCCGCATCCGTACCGGCGAGAAAAACTTAGAAGCTCTCTAAATCCAATAGCTTGCTAAGTTGGAATGTTTGCATTTTTTAGCACCAACCCTCAGGTTGGTCTCGACCAAAGCGACTGTTGCTAAGAAAACTGCTCGCGGCGAGCTATCTCCAATTGCGATAACTGGGGCAGTAACTTAGCGAACGCCTGAGAGCGATGGCTCAGGCGTTTTTTCATATCTGGTGGCATTTCGGCAAAGGTCATGCCTGCTTCGTTTGCGTAAAAAATAGGGTCGTAGCCAAATCCCTCACTTCCTTTGGGCGATGTTAGGATTTCCCCCAGGCAGGTGCCTTCCACCGAAATGGCAATGTCACCGTTGGGTTTTGCCACTGCCAAAGCACAAACAAATTGGGCTTGTCGCTGGCTGGTATCTCCCAACTCCTGCAACAAACGTTGGATGCGTTCTTCATCGCTGTTGCCGTAACGTGCCGAGTAAATGCCAGGGGCACCCCCTAAAGCATCTACCATCAATCCGGAGTCATCTGCGATCGCCCATTGACCGGTAGCTTGGGCAACTTGCGAGGCTTTCAAACAGGCATTTTCTACAAACGTACTGCCCGTTTCTTCCACCTCAATTTCTTGGGGCTTCAGTTCTAATTGCCAGTTTTGCTCTGTTGTTAGATAAGACTGCATTTCCCGCAATTTTCCGGGATTGCTAGTAGCTACGACCAAAGATGGCGTTGGTTGCTGCTGTTCCATAAAACTGCACGAGTGTTCGTTCTCGTTTTCTCTGCTAGCAATTGACTTCGCTAGCCCAATTTTTCGCCCAGTCCAAAGTTTGACGTACTTGTTGGGCATCGGGAGCTTCGCAATACAAGCGTAGCACGGGTTCCGTCCCACTAAAGCGGATTAGCAACCAACTGTAATTTGCCAGTCGGAATTTATAACCGTCGGTTTGGGTGCAATCCAAAACTACTTTACCGGCAATTTCGCTGGGAGGTTGGGTTTGCAGCCGTTGCAGCAGTTTTTCGCGAACTTCCATGCTAGCAAGGGGCAAATCGATGCGGTCGTAGGTGGAGACGAACTGGGTTTGTTTTTGCAATTTCTGGTAAAGTTGCTGCAAGTCTTGCCCGGATTGCACCATGGCTTCCAATAAGTACAAGGCCGACAGCAAGGCATCTCGTTCGGGAATGTGGCTTCCGTAACCGATGCCGCCGGATTCTTCACCGCCCAACAAAACTTGGGTTTGGCTCATTCTTTCGGCAATGTATTTGTAGCCAATGGGGGTTTCGCATATGGGTAGGTGATAGGCAGAGGCTACTTTGTAAATTAAATCAGAACCGCTGCAAGTTTTGACTACTTCGCCGCTTTTGCCTTGGCGTTGGGTGAGGTGTTCGATCAAAATGGGGATTAAAATTTGAGAGCTGAGAAAGGTTCCCTGTTGGTCTATAGCAGCAATGCGATCGCTATCTCCGTCAAAAACAAGTCCCACTAGCTTTTGTTGGGGATATTGGCGGTGGTAGCGGCGAATTTGGCGGCTGAGTTGCGATAAATAGCGAGGGAGCGGTTCTGGGGCACCTCCGTCAAACAAAGGATCGCGATCGCTATTCACTTCGTTGATTTGAAAGTCCAATATTTTAGCCAATCCCCCGGCGGCAGCACCGTGCATGACATCGGCAAATACAGTTAGTTTCTCTTGTTGCAAGGCTTGGCGAATGGATGGGAGGTCGATTTGCGATTGAATGGCACGGCAGTACCCTTCCCAAGCAGAGAAGTTACGAATGCTGCCTGGTTGTTCGGCAATCTCGGGGGAGTCGCTGAGTTGGTTTTCGATTTGTTGGGTAATCTCACCGGAAACAGAACCGCCAAAATGGCCTTTGACCTTCAATCCCAAATAACGAGCTGGGTTGTGGCTGGCTGTTAGTACGATGGCGCCTAGGGCTTTTTGTTCGTAGGCAGCCCAGCTAAATGCTGGTGTGGGGGCGTAAGTATCGGCAAGCAAAACGTCAAAACCGACTTCGGTAATGGCGGTGGCAGCTTTCTGGGCAAAGGTTTCTGCCATGAAACGGCGATCGTATCCGACAATCACCGTGCGGTTGGTAGCTTGGGTGCCGTAGTTGCTTTCTAAAACGCGGGCGGCAGTAGCGGCTACCAATGCTACCCGATCGAGGGTAAAGTCATCAGCAATAATGCCTCGCCAACCATCGGTGCCAAAGCGAATTGTTGTTTGAGTCATAACTACTTTACTTCCCAAAAGAGGCTTCCTTTCTAAGGTATCGATTTATTAAGAAGGTTTTCCGGAATTTAATTTAAATTTTATCATTGACTTTATACAGAAAGTTGTCGCGCTAAACGATTCAGTTGGCTGCTTCAATGGGAGTAGTCATGTATAGTAATGATAGTGGTAACAGCATTGTGGAAGTTCCAGTTCCCATTCACCATTGCTATGCAAGACTACCAATGCTCCTTAGGTGAGCGTAAACCATGCTTTCCTACATGCTTCAACTATTAGCGTTTGGTTTGAATTTGCTATAAAACTTTGGTTTCTATCTCCCATTTTCAAGATTTGTGATAGTTTTACAAAATTTTTCGACCGTACTATTATAAGTATCTAGTGTCTTTATCGTGATGCCGTTTAATTTACGATTTCTTTGGAATAAAATCGAAAATGATTTACCCAAAATATTGGTTGGAATAAGCTTGATTGGGGGATTGACTTTACTTAAAGATGACTTGTTGTTGCATAGCCTGATTGAAATTTTAACGATTTCCATTGCTTTGGCTATTTTTATGGTAGCCTGGAACGCTAGAAATTTTATTGGGTATAATTATTTACTACTGCTAGGAATTGCTTATTTATTTGTCGCTATCTTAGATGGTTTTGCTCTCATTTCGTATTCTGAAATAAGAATATCTTATTGTCCCAATTACAATATTACTAGCCAACTATGGATAGCGGCTCGTTATGTAGAATCTATCTCCTTGTTGTTGGCCTCTCAGTTTATCGATCGCAACATTCCTGTCAAATTAACTTTTTTGGGATATGCAGCGATCGCAGGATTGCTGGTTTGGCTGGTGGCGCTACCCAATTTTTTTCCTGGATGCCATTTACAAAATATCAGCATAATGGCGTTCAAACAAACAAATAAATATATCATTATTTTAATTTTAATACTAGCCGCTTGGCAGTTTTTCCGCCAACGCCAACACTTCCATCCTAGAATTGGTATATATTTACAAGGCTCGATTGTTCTAACAATTTTATCAGAAATTTTATTAGTAAATGCTTCAGTATTAATAGAACACCCTGTCCATATTGGCGGACATTTATTAAAATTTTTATCCTACTATTTAATTTATAAAGCGATCGTTAAAATTGGTTTGTCGCAACCTTATATTTTGCTTTTTAAAGATTTAAAAAAACGGGAAGAAGAACTATCTGTTGCCCATAGTTTACAAGAACAACGAGTTCGAGAACGGACCAAGCAATTACAAAATTCCAACCAAAATTTAAAAAAAGAAATCCAGCGACGCAAACAGTTAGAAGCAGATTTATCAGCTAGCCAGCAACGTTTGGAAAATATTTTGGAATCCCTCGATGATGTGGTTTGGTCGGCTGAAGTGAATAGAGACACCAACCAATCTATCTATCCGGGGAGTTTATTATATATTAGCCATGCTGTGGAAACCATTTATGGCTATACACCAGAAGTATTTCAGAAAAATCCCCAGTTGTGGTTTGATGCGATTCATCCAGACGATCGAGATATTGTTTTACAATATCAAAAAATTTTCTTAGCTTTAGGAAAAAAAGATCTAGAATACCGCATCATCCAACCAGATGGGCAAATACGTTGGATTCGCGATCGCAGTTATTTAATTGTTGACGAACAGGGCAATCCCGTGCGATTGGATGGCATTGTCACCGATATTACCCAGCAAAAACAGGCAGAATTCGATCGCCTTGCTTCCTTTAAAGAAGTTGCAGATATCAAATTTGCCCTCGATCGCGCTGCCATTGTTGCCATGTTCGATACCCAAGGGAACGTTACCTATGTAAACGACAAACTTTGTGAAATTTCCCAGTACGAACGTTCGGAATTGCTAGGCAATAGCTACGAGAAAATTGTACAACTAGATGCTAGTTTCCAGAAAACTTGCCAGGAAATCCTCAAATTCCTGCGTACGGGAAAAGTATGGAACGGAGAACTTCAAGGAATTGCCAAAGACGGTAGCGTGTATTGGGTAGATACGACCTTAGTACCGTTTACTGACGAGAACGGCAAACCCTACCAATATTTAGCAATTCAATACAATATTACCGATCGCAAGCGTGCGGAACAAAAGTTGCAACAAGAAGCTTTTTACGATCGCTTAACCCAACTTGCCAACCGAGTTTTGTTCCAACACCAACTAGAACAAGCCCTTGATAGGGAGACTTCCCAATCCAAACAGCATAGTTTTGCCGTTTTTTCCCTTGATTTGGACGAATTTA
>CAYZHY010000155.1:0-8147 GCA_964477525.1 uncultured Geitlerinema sp.
GGCGAATGGCGAAAAAGTCCCTATCCCAACGCACCCATGTTTGCGAATGTGGATGCGTCCTCGACCGGGACGAAAATGCCGCCATCAACATTTTGAGAAAAGGATTGAGTACCCCAGGGCATGGGGGAATTCACGCTTGGGGACACGACAACCGCTGTCAGGCAGGCGAGAGCTTGCCTGATAAGTTGTGTGGCTGAACCAAGAATTCCACGAATTCTATTCGTGGGAGTGTCAAGAAAGGAAATTGGCGAGATAAATAAAATTGGCCGACCAAACCAGTAGCTTTTCGCATTCACTCCTCAGATTTGGGTTTGATGCGACGAATGGGCATATTGGCCGTTAAAGCTGTGGTCCGGCGATCGCTTTGTAAAGAAAATTCCAACCCTTCCGCATCCACCTCCACGTATCGCGAGACTACTTCCACGATTTCCTTCTGTAAGGAATCTAGCATTTCCGGCGTTAAATCGCAGCGATCGTGAGCGATGACCAACCGCAGCCGATCTTTTGCTGTATTGCGGCTGGTTTGGTCGTTAGACCGGGAAAACAGTTTTTCAAACAGTTCGCTAAGCATGGTTTTCTCTAGGAAAAGTACATTTTTGCAGGAAACCAGCAAAACCACCAGCAAACGTTGCTGGAATTGGTCGCTTAAATATGGCTAATTGGGTTAATTGGGTTAAGGTACAAAATGCCGGTGATGGTCCAGAAAAATCTAGATGATTTTGGTAGCTAGCAATTTACGCAGGCGAGAAAATATATTTTCGGGAGGGGCATGAAAATCGATAAATTCTACCTCATCCCCTTCCAAACGACGGGCCACATGACCGATAGCTACTCCAGCCAGCGATCCGCTGTCATCGTTTAGTACCAAAGGTTCGCCACGGTTGGTAGAAACAATCACCCGGTCGTCTTCGGGAATGACCCCAATTAGAGAAATGGCCAAAATTTCTTGGACATCTTCTACAGACATCATATCGTTTGCTTCTACCATAGAAGGTTTGAGGCGATTTAGCAGGAGATAGGTATTTTGAATATCGTGAGCTTCTAACAATCCCACAACCCGGTCAGCATCTCGTACTGCGGAAATTTCCGGTGTTGTGACCACAATTGCTTCTGTTGACCCAGCAATGGCATTGTGAAATCCCTGTTCGATACCCGCCGGGCAATCCACCAAAATATAATCGTATTTACTAGATAACTCCTGCAAAATTTGCCGCATCTGTTCCGGCAGAATGGCATCTTTCATGCGATTTTGGGCAGCCGGTAACAGCATTAAATTGGGTTGTCGTTTGTCTTTGACCAGTGCTTGGTCTAGGCGACATTCTCCTGCTAGCACATCGACGGCCGTGTAAACAACACGATTTTCCAACCCTAGCAACAAATCCAGGTTTCTCAAGCCAAAATCGGCATCCACGACGACCACTTTACGGTTGAGCTGTGCCAGCGCCATCCCCAAGTTAGCCGTACAGGTGGTTTTGCCGACGCCTCCCTTTCCAGATGTAATAACAATAATGCGACTCATAGGTATGTTCGTAATGAATAGCTGGTATGGATGCAGTTATCTATAGGAAACAAGCTAGGCGATGAGAAAATAGAGCGTATGCCCATGGCCTATATCAGCCACCATACGCTTCTATTTTGACCGAATCCCTGCATTCTTGACGAGGAATTTGTGCAGCAGCGATTTTATTTGCGATCCATCGCCTTGCTAAAATCGCGTCACTTGAGCGATCCGAATGCCGCCATTGGTGATGTAGGCGACTTCAGGAAACAGTTGAGCTGGAGAGTTGGCCGGCGCCCTGGCTACGAAATCAGCAATACGAATTTGGGTAGGTTCCATTTTCAAGGCCATGATTCGGCATTGTATATTGCCTTCCAAGCCGGCGTGGGCAACACCGCGCAGTCTTCCCCAAACCAAAATATCGCCAGCCGCAACAATCGATCCACCAGGATTGACATCGCCCAGCAAAATGACGCTGCCTCGATGGCGAATTTCCACCCCAGAACGTACGGTGGTTTGCAGATATAAAGCATCGTCAAGGGGATGGCTACTCCCTTTGGCTACGGCAGCCAGGTTCCCCGGGGGCGATTGTTGTTCTACGGAATAGCCAGCACTGGCTGCTGCTACAGCGGTTTGTCGCCGACTGGTAAACACTTTGCGGATGTAGAGTTGTTGCTGGCTTAACGCTGTGGCGATCGCTTGCAGTTGGTGAACGTCTAACAAGCGATCGCGACTCCATAGATGCACGTCGGTGTTGGGTTGCCAGAAGCGATCGCCCCCTTGCAACCGCTGTCGAAACTGCTGCCAAATTTCATTCCAAGTTGCTGTCGAGGCTGATTTGAGGGCTTCATCTTCTTGTTGGGGGGGCAGCAACAACAGCAATTTATCCCCTTCACTCTTCAAGCTTACCTGCAGGTAAGGAAAAGTAGGGGATGGGGTTTCGGATGAATTTTCGGATACGCTGGATTGGACAGGGGTAGAAGACTCATCAGTCATCTGACAAATTAGGATAACAAGTAAAAACTGGATCCGAATCCTACCATACCTAGCTGGCTGTCGGTAGCTTACGGTCGAAAACGACGGTGAACCGTTGCTAAAGCTCGTTCGTCACCCACATTACCAGGAAACAGAACCACAGGTAGGTTGGAAAACTGAGGATGGTCGGCGGGAGTTCGCACCACCGAACAACCAGCTAAAATTTGACCGAGCAATCGGGCCGATGTCAAGTTCAATCCTTTGCTGAGAACATCGTTGGAGGTGATACCGCCTTTGCTAATTAAAAATCCAAGTTCCGAGGGCAATCCCCGGACAATATCCATGAGCAAATGGGAAACTTTTTCGCCAAAGGCCAAGCGGGTCGAGCTATCGGAAAATTGGATTTCTTGGCGACTGGTATAGATAACTGGGGTTTGGTTTCGTTCGTAAATTTCCCGTACTCGATCTAATGTTTGCTTTAACAGGTCATCTCGCTGCTGTTGGGTATCTTCGAGCAGGTGGGAAACGTCTACTTCTACGCCTTCAACGTCGGGTTCGGGAAGCAGATTTTCCAGTTGGGTGGTGGTTTTACGAACGTGGGAACCGACCAAAACGGCTCCCGGGCGATCGCTGCGGACGTAACGAGACATATTTTCCGCAGCCACGGGTTGTTGTCCCGGTTGGGCTAGGGAAGTGAGCAAGCTGGCGGCACTGCGAAACAGAAACCGTTTCCCTTGCTTGGCAGCTTCTAACACATCTTCTGCAAATTTGTCAAGGTCTGCTTGGGTTTCGCCGTCTACCACGCCGCACTGATTGTCGTGCATTTGCAGCAAGGTTTCCAAGCAACCGTTGTGAATATCAGAACGGGTAAAACGCAATACATCGCCGGCGCGGATACTGCCCTGGGTTTTTTCTTCTACATAGTCGGGAAGGTAGCTGTGGCTGTACCCAAATACGGAATCTTGGGCAAATTCGGTTTTGTGAACCGGGGTTTCTACGCCGTTGACCAGCAAATAGTGAACGCTGTCGCGGGTAAAGCGACCCCCTTCAAAGAAGGCAGGGGTGAGGAAATGACCGTCAAAACCACCGAGTTCTTCCGCGATCGCATCGGTTTCGATGGGATAGTGTCCCCGCAAGGTAGAATCGGAACGACTAACAATCAGGAAATCGCTAATATTCTCTTGCGCGATCGCGGTTTTGAGATTGCGACAAACTTCCCGCGTGGTTTCCGTTGCCCGTTGGGGGGTCATCGCCCTGGTATTGGTTAATATAAAGAAAATGGGCGATTCATCCCGCAATCCCATGATGAGGGTATCCACATCCCATCGCATGAGCAACAAACAGCTATGTACGGTTTGGGAACCGGTGGGGTCGTCATCCAATACAATAATTTTAGGTTTGGTAGCCATGTATCAAATCGTTTTGTCTATCTGCTTGGGTATTTTATTATTTTGTAATGCTTTCGTTTCTTCCAAAGAGTGGAGAGATAACGATCTTTCGCGATCTTCGTTTCTATACCATTGAGAAAGCAATTGCAAGTGTACCAAACCAGCCCCAGTGCGCCCGGTAAACAACCAAACCATCGCACGGGTACCATCGCGCACAACTTTGAATGCCGGTTCTTTGATATCGGGGGTGGGTACGGAAATCGTACGTACGGCAATGCCCCGACTGCCAAGAACAATTTCCGCTACAATCAAAGCACGCAGCATGTGAAAATCTGAGGTGACCAGGTAAACGCTGTCAATGCCACTTTGCTGCAGGTCATCCACCAAAGTGGTGAAGTTGGTAACCGTATCCACAGCTCGATAGTCCAGATGTACGCGGTCTAAATCGATACCAGCTTTAGAAAACACCCAATTGGAATATTCGGGGTTGCTACCGGAAGATACCCAAATGTCCAGGTTGGGTTCCCGACGGGCCAAACTGGCAGCATACACTTCTCGTTCGGGGGCTCCCCCTAAGACCAAAATAGCTTCTGGCGGTTGTAGCTGACTTTTCAGGTATCGATAGCCCCACCAACCGAACAACAAAAAGACTGGCAATAGACCAATCGAGCATTTGAAGAAAAGCCGCCGCCTTTTGCGTGGCCACCGATACGCGGGTTTTGCATTCACATCCATGTTTGGACAATATTGTTGCTTAGCGATGCACTTGAGAGGGATCGCTAAGAAGTTTATCGCTATTTACGGAATTTTAGACGACGAAATCTGAAAAATTGTAGCAAAAAAGCGGGACTGGCTGGATTCGAACCAGCGACCTAGCGCTTAGGAGGCGCTTGCTCTATCCTGCTGAGCTACAGCCCCAGGGCTGGGTCTATCATAGCAAGTTTTGTTGCGATCGAGAATGCCAAACTTGCTGCCAAGGACTGCCGCCTATTTCCAAACCTCCCTGGGAACTGGTGGCTTCCAGGATGGTTTGGTAGCCACTGTTGCGACGTTCGGATAGTTTTAAGGTTACTTGACCGTACATGGTATCGCGACAAAAAGGAATCAATCCACCTTCAGTGGGGGCGCGTAGCTGTTTTCCCGGACGGTCGGTGGTGGCAGTGAGTTCTACGGCGTATTGCTGGTTTTGCGATCGCAGGTGCCAATATCCCCAGGGGGCAATTTCCCATTCAATTTCTGCGTTCCAGGGGACGAATTCGTAAAATTGGCCTCGATAGTGAATCCCTACCATGGCCACTGATTCCATCCACCATAACACTTTTCGGCGACCGCCGCCGGAGGTGAGGGTTAAATCGGGTTCGCTGTCGAAACTGTTACACTGAATCCAAAACCATTTTTCGGGAAAGGAACGACCCCAGTTTTTTTCACTGTACGCCGGGGCGTTGTTGAAATGGTAGCGATCGCCATTCCATTCGATCCAACCTGTTGCCCTACCGTGGGCGATTAAAATTTGCCAGCCGGGTTCAAAAATGGGCAAAAATGACATCCAACCGGCTGTGGGTTGTTGGATTCCATCCTGCGCACCCCAACCATACACTGGCTGAATTTCATACTGCCACCAACAAGATTGACCGGTACCGGGGTCGTATAATTTTCCCTGATGCCAAGTGGCGGTAGCCTGGTATCCTTCTACAATGTTGCTTTCAAAGGTGTCTGGAGGTAGGTATTGAGGTTGAGTTGGGCGTTTGGTTTGTCTCCAATGTCCCAATCCCAAGGCATGAGACCACGCCCAAAACTTTTCCACATCGGGAAACGTGCGGCAAAGGTGAGTGTCGTTGGGTCCCAGAATTTGAGCGGCACCGCCACTGGTAGGCTGACCTCCTTGCGGGTCATCAATAGAGTACATGTAAGCAAAGGTTTCCCCTGCTTCTGGAAGCGTCACCCGGTAATACCATCCTTCAAAGAAACGTTGGTTGCTTCCATCCCAGTGGTAGCCGCTATGGGGGGTTTGTAATGGATGTGTCATAAAGGTTTGTGGAAATTGTTCGGCGATCGCTTTGTTTGTATTTATATTTATATTGACATTTTGTCAAAATCCGTGATTGTGCAGCAGGCAAAATATTGTTAAGAGGTATTTTACCGCGATCGCGATCGTTGCCAAATTGGGTATGTTGTAGTTAACTTTCCCTAAGTGTCCATCCCAAACATAGTAAAAAATAGGGATCTAGTTCGCCAACGAGTTTTACCAAGTTGAATGGTCAAACTTCCAGGCATGGAACTTGGGATCGAGGCTTTTTATAAATTATACGATCCGGAAATAGAACATTTATTAGCAAAATTTGTTCTTTAATGAAGTAAAAAGTCACGTAAAATTACATTATTACGTATAATTGCAGCAAGTTTTCCATCTACCAAAGAGGAACAGGTTATGGCTATTGACATTACGAATAGTACTATATCTTCGGAGAGTCAGCAATCAACCTCCGTATATGCGGCTAACTTCGATACAGACGATCCTTTAGAAGTCATTGCCAGTACGGGCAGTCGCCTTGTCTTACACGAATTCAACCAAGCCAACGCTAGCTGGCCCCAAGACCAACAAATTGAAATTACCAATAATGCAAATAATGCTAGCTCTATATTCGCTTCCGACATGGATAGCGACGGTAACAACGATGTTCTAGCAGGATACGGCAACAAAATTGTCTGGTATGAAAACCAGCAAGACCAACAAAATCAACAAAATCAACAAAATCAAGACATCACCCCTTTTTCAGAAGAACAGATCGTTGTTGATGGTTCTGACGAAGTTCGTTCGGTTTCTGCTGCCAATCTAGACAGCGACTCTCGTCAGGAAGTTATTGCTGCTCGCGGGGATAAAATTTCCTGGTTTGACTTCAACGAAGGTACCAACTCTTGGGATGCAACCGATCTCACCGTAGATGCTCCGGTTGCCACTTCCGTCTTTGTTACCGATATTGGTGGCGGTTCTCAACCGGATATTGTCGCTGCTTCTACAGACGATACAACCATTCGCTGGTTTGAAAATAACGAAGACGGCACCTTTTCTGAGGAAATCATTTCCTCAAATTCCCAAAATGTTCAATCCGTGGTTGCAGCTAACTTAGATGGCGATAGCGATGTAGAAGTAGCTGCCGCCGAGCAAGGTCAAATTGCTATCTACGATGATATTGTCAGCGACAATCCGCAACTTGTTAGTAATTTTTCCCTGGAAGATCGAGGCAATGCGGTTTTCGCAGCTGATGTAAGCAACGATGGCGACCAAGATTTATTCTCTGCCAACGCCGGAGAAATTGCTTTTTACGAAAATCAAGAAGCAAATGGTAGCGGTGGATTTGCTGAGAAGCAGATTGTTAGTTCCAACGTCTTCCGCCCCAGATCCGTATTTGCTGGTGATATAGATAATGACGGTCAAGTAGATGCTGTCTCTGCCTCATTCGAAAAAATTTCCTGGCATAGAAACACCAGCAGCGGCACCATTGTTAACTTGACCACCAGTGGTTCACCATCAGAAAGCGGTGGGGAAGGAACATTTACCTTTTCCCGCAACAATTCCAATGGTGACTTAACCGTTAATTTTACAGTATCGGGAGATGCAACTTTTGGTGGGGATGAAGCAGACTATACGGTATCCCCTGATAGCGTAAATATAAATCAAGAGACCAATGAAGCTACGGTCGTCATTCCGGATGGCCAAGAAAGCGTTGATGTCACCATTCAACCCGAAGAAGATGAAAATGCAGAGGGGGATGAAAATGTAACGTTCACCATAGCATCTAGCAGCGAATACGCGATTGGTACGAGTAGCCCTATTAGTTCTACGATTCGGGATAACGATATTGGCTACGCTGTTTCCGCTGCTGGTAGTGTAGAAGAAGGGAACAGCGAGGATAGTACCAACGATGTATTTACAATAACTCGTTCCGGTCCTACAAGCGAGCCAAGCACGGTTGATTTTAACTTTAACAACTCAGCAGCAGAGTTAGGAACAGATTTTCAAGTAGATAGCATTAGCGGTAATGCCGATCTAAACCAACAAGAACAAACCATTACTTTTAACCCTGGTGCTACAGAGGCAACGCTGAGCTTAGATATTCTGGGGGATTTTGAGCAAGAAGAAGATGAAAATATCCAAATTAATCTTACCGACCCTCAATCCGATAACTTTAATGCATTTCTAACCACCGAAACGGCAACAGCAACCATTCAAGATAACGATACGCCCGGTCTGATCCTGCAAAACGATACGATAACGCCAGAAAATG
>CAYZHY010000156.1:0-8130 GCA_964477525.1 uncultured Geitlerinema sp.
GACTGTGGACTTTCCGTTTGTATTTCGCCAGTTTCTTTGAGGGAAACCAACATTTCTAACTGACTGGTTGATTTATCCATCCAATTGGCCGTTACGCCAATGCCATTCATAGAATTTAGAACGGCTTGGGTTTCCGGCGGCAGTCCATTGTTCGCAACTTGTGGGAGATTGTCGATAACAGAAACTACCTTATCCATGTCGAGATAAAAATATCCCACATTGGATTGGGGTAAAGTTTGGGTTACTTCTTGGAACTGAGAACTACTGGGTAAATTTTGACCGCTATCTTCTACAAAATCGTTGGATAATCCATTGCCCAAAGCGAGAAATAGGGAATTTTCATCCAACCAACCATGTCCCAAAATAGCATCTTGTCCGGGTAGTTGCCACTGGGTGACTTGAATGTCTCCAACTTTTTTCTCGCTAAAGTTTAAAAAGGGCGCTTGTTGCTTGGCAGTATTTTGAACTTTTTGTAAAGTAGATTCAGCCGTACTGCGATCGCTGGTTTCCATGACCATGGCAACTCCCATGCCAAATTGTCCAAAAATACCGGAATTGGAAGATAGAGTCACCGAACCAATCCCAAATTCACCATCCATCCAGTTAAATACTTCCTTATCGGCATCCAAATTGAATGACTGTAGCCTCGAACGTACTTGGTCTACAAATTGCTGCACTTGTGGGTTGTCTTCAGCTTGCGTTTTTAGCTGCGACCAAACCCGATTAATACCATTTCCAGTAATTAAAGCAACCGTATCTTGAGGAAATTGTTTGAGAACTTCTCCTGGCGAATTTTGTTGGTAGCCCTCAGGCAAATTGCTGGGATCGATTTCACTGACAAACCGCATGCGAATCCCTTCATTGTCTACCCCAACACCGGCAATAATATGCTTGATATTTTGCAGTTGCGATAGGGTTCCTTCGGAAAGTTGGGGTGCCTCGGTCGAGGCGGCTGATAGTTGTTGGACCAATCTAGAATAATCGGTCACGTATACCTGGGCAATGGGATTTTGGATTTTCGTTCCCTGTTTGAGGATGTTGGCAGCGGTGGTGTTGTCGGCAAATGAAGTTCCTCCTTTGGAGGTATCAATCGCCCGTTTGATGTCTTGATTGTTGGGAGAAAGCAATAAATGGTTTCCCACCCTGGCTAAATAATTTTTATTCTCGGGTTGGGTTACTTCAAATACCGTCACGCCTTTGTATTCTGTTTCTTGAACTTGCGTGTCTTCTTTCCCCTTCATGTTATTGAAAAATGTTAGGGCCTTGGTTTTATTTTTAATCCCAACAACAGCCAAAATACTTCCTTGGGGGGCGTTGGCTTCTGCGGTTTGTGGTGGCTGCGAGTTTTCCTGTGAGTTTTGCTGGGCATTTTCTTCGGAATTGGATGGTGAGTTGGGCTGGGAACTTTCGGAATCGGTGGCAGAGGCATTGCTTTTTGGCATATACGCCAACATCATGCCGCCAGCCCAGGGTTTGATATCCTCCTGAAAGTTAATATCGCTACCTTCAAATAATTCCTTTTGCAAATTTTGTTGGTTTTGCGCTAACAACTTCTTCAACTCGGGAGTACCAAAATCTTGTAGCTTGGACCAAGCTTTGGTATCTGTATAAATATAACTCGTTAGCAATGCATCCTCAGGAACCAAATCAGCACTTTGGAGAGGAGAAAGTTTTTGTGAGGGGATAGAACGAAAGAAGTAATACCAAGCTGCGGCCCCGGCGGCGGCGATTACGACCACGCCACCAATGAGTATGCCAACTTTTTTCAAGCCTCCATTGCTTTTTTTTGATGCTTCTTGATTTTCTGTCATTGATTCGTACTTCCATTATGCGATCTGACCTTGGTTTTAACACACAGTTGCCACAAACATGCCAAATATTAGCCTAAATTTCCATTAAAACAGTTGCTCCAGCAAGTAGCCTCAAAATAGTGCAAGCAGATATTGGCGAAATCTAGGGGCAAAAGTTCCGCTAGGGGGTTGCGATCGCGACCGTTGTTTTCTATTATAGTGGGATCTGAGTAAAAATTTTACCGTAGTTGGTTCCTGCCGAACCGGAAGACAGCAATGACGGACAGAAACCCAGCAACTTCTTAATCGATGGGGGTTCTACGGTTTTGCTGTCGGTTTGCGTGTGTTGTTAAGACTGCGTTTGGTGTCCAAGCTCGAAATTTAACGAAGGAATACCATGTCCAGAAAGCGCGTACAAGTTGTTTTAAACCAAGATATCCGTAAATTGGGAAATAATGGCGATTTGGTAGAAGTTGCCCCGGGATATGCCCGCAACTACCTGATTCCCCAAAACAAAGCCGTATTTGCCACCCCTGGCGTTCTCAAGCAAGTGGAACGCCGTCGCCAAGCCGAACAAAGACGTTTGGAAGAACAAAGACAAGCCGCCATTGCTTTCAAAGATTCTTTGGAAACCATTCACCGTTTTCGCATCGAAAGACAGGTTGGCGAGGGCGATGCCATTTTTGGTACTGTTACCAACCAAGACGTAGCCGAAGCTATTCAAGAGCAAACTGGCAAAGAAGTAGACCGCCGCGGTATCTCCCTACCGGATGAAATCAACAAAACCGGTTTCTACAAAGCTCACGTGAAGTTGGATTCAGATATTACGGCTGAAATTGAAATTCAAGTGGTTCCAAGCTAACCGAATGGTTATCTGTTGGGAAAACCACACAGAGCATTTGATTTAAATTGCGAACGGTGGCGTTATAGAAACGAACCGCCGTTCGCTCTTACTAATTTTTGTTTCAATTTCGTCTTGATTTTTAATAATGGAAAAACGCTAGCTTCCTCTGCCATGCAAAAATGCTATATGGTAGGGACCAATTTGTTATATTGTTATCGATAAGTTGGGAAATTTTTCTATTTTATTTTAACAGGCATTTATGGTTAAAGAGCTAAGTTTCCAAGATTATAGCGATCGCATGCCGCCGCAAAATATTGAAGCCGAGGAGGCGGTTTTGGGGGGCATTTTGCTCGACCCAGAAGCTATTGGACGGATTGCCGATTTGTTAATGCCGGAAGCTTTTTACATTCAAGCCCACAAAGAAATTTATAAAGCGGCTTTGGCTCTTTACAACCAAGAAATGCCTACGGATTTGATGGGCGTAACCACCTGGCTATCGGACCGGGGAAAATTAGATAAAGTCGGCGGTCAAAGCAAGTTGGTTCAGCTTGTAGAACGTACCGTTAGTGCGGTTAATATTGACCAGTATGCCACATTAATTGTTGATAAATTTCTACGGCGGAAATTAATTCAATCGGGCAACGAAGTGGTGCGATTGGGATACGATACGGCCACGCCTTTGTCGCAAATTTTAGATAAAGCCGAACAGCAGATTTTTAATATTACCCAAGACCGACCCCAACAAGGATTAACCGCCATTGGCGATACCTTGGTTCGTACGTTTGAAGATATCGAAGTTCGCCACGAAAATATTGCTTTACCGGGGTTGCCTTGTGGTTTTTACGATTTGGATGCCATGACCGGTGGTTTCCAGCGTTCCGATTTAACCATTGTAGCTGGCAGACCGTCCATGGGCAAATGTTTAACAGCAGATGCGGAAATTTTACTGGCGGATGGTAGCGTTCGCACGATCGCAGAAATTGTTCAAAATTCCGAAAACCGTAGGGGTAGTGCCCCCGTGCCTACCCCTACCAGCGAGTTGTTAACCCTAGGCAAGGACGGTCAATTTACATTTGCCAAACCTAGCGGATTTTTAGATGATGGCATCAAGCCAGTTTTTTGGGTCAAAACCCGCCAAGGGCGATCGCTAAAAACAACCATAACACATCCTTTTCTAACGGCTGGTGGTTGGCAATCCCTGTCTCAATTGCAAGTAGGCGATAAAATTGCTGTACCTCGCAAGCTAGAAGTTTTTGGGAAGCAAATTATTCTCGAAGAAAAAGTAGAACAGTTAGCCGACCAAGTCGTAGAAGGTATTGCCAGTCCAGCTACGATTTTTACGCTACAACGGTCTTTGGTGGTTCGATTTCTCCAGCGCTTGTTTGCCAGCCAAGGAAAAATTTCTACGTTAGAAAACCACTTGGTTCGTATCGTCTATCCGACAGAAAAACAAAAGGTTGCCAGACAGCTACAGCATCTTTTGTTGCGATTTGGCATAGTCGCTGCGGTGACAAAACCAGATAACAATCATGGAAATTGGCAGGTAGAAATTTGCGATTGCACTGCTGTCGAAACATTTCTTAACGAAATCGGCGTCTTTCAAGTCGTGGGTCCCTTTCACCGTAAAAATTCTCAAGTTGCTGCCAACTTCACCCAAAAACAATTGGCAGGAAAACATGCAGCAAAAGCCACCGCAACTTTAGAAAAAGAACCAACCACAGCATCAACCGCCAGTCATATTTGTTGGGATGAAATTGTAGAAATTACGCCCCTCGGCAAGCAGCGCGTGTACGATTTAACAATACCTCAAACCCATAATTTTGTTGCCAACGACATTTGCGTTCACAATACCAGTTTTGCGTTAAATATTGCTGGTAATATTGCCGAATATCACAAACTACCGGTAGCAGTTTTTAGCTTGGAAATGTCGAAGGAACAACTAGCCCAGCGTTTGCTATCGTCAGAAGCGGGAATTGAGAGCAATCGTATTCGGGCTGGTCGTATCAGTCAAAGCGAATGGGAACCGTTGGGAAATGCCATTGGCAAGTTATCGGAGTTGCCAATTTTTATTGACGATACGCCCAATATTACCGTTACAGAAATTCGTTCCAAATGTCGCCGCTTGCAAGCAGAACAGGGTGGCGAATTGGGATTAATTTTGTTAGATTACTTGCAGTTAATGGAAAGTGGCAGTAGCGACAATCGCGTACAGGAGCTGGCCAGAATTACGCGATCGCTCAAAGGTTTGGCAAGGGAACTGCGAGTACCGTTAATTTCGCTATCCCAGCTAAGTCGTAGCGTAGAAACCCGCAACAACAAACGCCCCATGATGTCCGATTTGCGCGAATCTGGCTGTTTGACAGGGGATACGTTAATTGCGCGCGCAGATATCAACAAAACCGTTCCCATTCGAGATTTGATAGGGGAATCCCACGTTCGAGTTTGGGCGTGGAATCCAACAACGCAACAGTTAGAAAAAGCCACCGTCAGCAATGCTTTTTCCACAGGTATTCAACAGGTTTATTTGCTGCAAACCCAGAGCGGATATAAAATTAAAGCCACCGGCAATCATAAATTTTTAACCCCAAACCAATGGCAGCGTTTGGATACGCTAACCAAGAGCGATTGCCTTGCCATTCCTGCTGGGAATTCCGAATCGAAAAAAACAGGCAATCAACCCTCCATTTCTACTCGTTGGGAAACAACCAGAGAAACCGCCGTTGCCACCATCTCCAAACCCACCCCATCTATCGTTTGGGATAGCATTGCCAGCATTACGCCTGTCGGTCACCAAAGAGTTTACGATTTAACGGTTCCCTACCTTCACAACTTCGTCGCCAATAATATTGTTGTCCATAACTCCATCGAACAAGATGCGGATTTGATTATCATGTTATATCGGGACGAATATTACAATCCCGATACTCCCGACCGAGGTTTGGCAGAAGTCATTATTACCAAACATCGGAACGGACCCACCGGAAACATCAAATTATTGTTTAACCCGCAATTTACCCAATTCCGAAATATGGCTGCCCAGTAACGCCAACGATTTTCCATCTATATAGCCGGATAGCAGATAAGATAAGCTAGCGCGATTATGAAACCGCAACGTCTGGATAAAGTTTTATCCCATTTACAATGTCAAACCCGCAAACAAGTTACTCGCACCATCAAATCTGGTTGGGTGGAAGTCGGTGGAGAAACGATACGCCAGCCAGCTTATAAATTCGACCCCACCCAAACCACCGTTAGCATCAACGGGCAACCCCTGGTTTGGCAAAAGCACTTCCATTTAACGATTAACAAACCCCAAGGATGTGTTTGTGCCAATTCCGACCCTCGGGAATTGGTGGTGGTAGACTTGGTACCACCGGAACTGTACCGCCCGGAATTTTCCATTGTCGGACGTTTGGACAAAAATACAGAAGGCTTGTTGCTGCTAACCACCGATGGCACCCTTCTTCACCGACTCACCCATCCCCGCTGGCATCTTCAGAAACGCTATTACGTAGAGTTGGAAAAACCAGTAACTTCCGAAGATGTGGCGTTTTTTGCCAAAGAAATGACTGTAGAAGGAGAAACCTGGAAGCCGGCGGAGTTAATTCCCAAAGAAGACCCCCAACAAGTAGAATTAATTGTCTACGA
Source organism: uncultured Geitlerinema sp. (assembly GCA_964477525.1). Classification (GTDB taxonomy): domain Bacteria; phylum Cyanobacteriota; class Cyanobacteriia; order Cyanobacteriales; family PCC-9228; genus PCC-9228. Next base: position 6,283 of record CAYZHY010000156.1, read on the forward strand.
AGGTAAATTCCACCAAGTGAAGCGGATGTTTGCAGCCCGGGGAAACCAAGTTACCTATCTCAAACGCACGCAAATGGGTCCGATGGAATTAGATCCAGAGTTAGAAGTTGGGGAAGTACGTTCTCTCTATCCAGAGGAAGTGAAAGCTTTGTACGAATCTGTGGGATTGGAACCTGAATAGCTATGGCTTGTGCCCATTTTCCCGAAATTTTCCCCCAAAAGCGATCGCTCGACCAGTCATACTCCATAATATCAATGGCGAGTACCACTTTTTTATGCGCCGCACCAAAATTGTCTGTACGATAGGACCCGCTACGGCTAGCTTTGAGAAACAGCAAGCCCTCGTCGATGCGGGAATGAACGTTGCCCGTTTGAACTTTTCCCACGGTTCCCACGAATTCCACGCCCAAGCCATTGACAACCTGCGCCAACTCAGTTGGGAAAAAAACATTCCTTTGGCCCTTTTGCAAGACCTTTGCGGTCCCAAAATCCGCCTGGGAAGGCTTCCCGAAGAAGGTTTAAAACTAAAACCAGGGGAAGAAGTAACTTTCACCCTCAAAGAAGAAGGCAGCAGCGTAGACGATATTCCCCTGCCCCATTCTACCCTGTTTGCCATGTTACGTCCTGGCGAACCCATGTCAATTGACGATGGTCGCATAAAACTAACGGTCAGCGAACGGGCAACGGAATCCATTCGCGCTACTGTGGTTATTGGCGGTCGAATCACTTCCCACAAAGGGGTCAACTTACCGCAAACCCGTCTGCCGGTATCTTCGGTTACAGACAAAGATTTGCACGATTTGCGTTTTGGCATCGAACATGACTTGGATTGGGTAGCCGTTTCCTTTGTACGCAGTGCTTTGGATTTGGAACCGGTGAAGCGTTCCATCGAAGCTGCCAAAGCCAATACCCGGGTCATTGCCAAAATCGAAAAACGGGAAGCTGTGGAAAGATTGGATGAAATTCTAGAAATCGCCGATGGGGTTATGGTGGCGCGTGGGGATTTGGGGGTGGAAATGCCTATTCACCAAGTACCTTTGATTCAAAAGGATATCATTCGCCGCTGCAATCTCGCTGGCAAACCGGCAATTGTGGCCACCCAAATGCTGGAGTCAATGATTCGCAATCCCGACCCCACCCGCGCGGAAGCGACGGATATAGCGAATTCGATTTTAGATGGTACCGATGCGGTGATGCTGTCTGGGGAAACGGCTGTTGGGGAATATCCAGTGGAAGCGGTGAAAATTATGCACGATATTGCCCAGAGTACGGAAACGGTGCTAGCAGATAAAAGCGGCAGTTACCGCCACCAAGCTGGTAGTGTAAGCGTGACGGAGTCTGTTTCTAGTGCGGTTTGTCGGATTGCTGGGGAAGTGGGTGCGAAAGCGATTTTATGCAATACCACTTCTGGGGGAACGGCAAAATTGGTTTCTAAATACCGTCCGACAACGCCGATTATTGCTTTTACGCCGGCTACTAGTACCTACCGACAGCTTGCTCTTTGTTGGGGGATTGCCCCTTGTCTGTTGGGAGAAGCCAAAGATACGGAAAATATGTTTATCAAGGTGATTGAAACGGCGATGGAGAATCATTTGGTCGCTGAGGGAGATAAGGTGGTGATTACTTCTGGGGTTCCCATCGGTACGCCGGGTTCGACGAGTTTGATTAAGGTGCATACGATTGGACAACCTATCGAATCGTAGTGCGTTGCTGTTGGTTTTCTAAGGCTGCCTGGATGCACTGATGGCAGCGGTGCGGTTACGGTTGCGATGTTTCCCATGGAGATTTTAAGGTTGGTTATGGAAGGCGCGATCGCTTTTCGGAATGAGTGCAGCCGTTGTTGGATCG
>CAYZHY010000157.1:0-8130 GCA_964477525.1 uncultured Geitlerinema sp.
TATATACGATTGTTTTGAAAACAGCGATCGCTTTTCAACACTCCAAAAACCACGAATAAAGGGAACTGCAAATATCTATCCGGAACCGGAATTTCTCAAAACGATCGGGATCGACGCCTGTTTGCGAGAATTGTTCGCAATTCCAATAAAATGCGTTGGCAAGTACGCTCCATATTATGCAAAACTTAGGGCGAACCTATGTTCGCCCCTTTGCCCGAATTATTTACAATTCCAATAAAATGCTTTCCCAACGACACCCAGTATAGAGCTAAATTGTCCTAAATCGCTTGTAGCACCCTGAGTTGCTTGCGACTACCCATTAGGCATTGCCAAAACTCGGTAGTTCCACGCCATCTTGCGAATCGTCGTCGCGAAAACTCGGTAGTTCTAGATGGTTGGAACGTTTCGATCGCAAAGCCAGGCGGTAGCTAACGCTTTGTAGTTCTGCATGCAAGCGGCGATTTTCCTGTTGTAACTGTTCCAACTGTTCGGTTACCGGCTGAATGCGTTCTTGAAATTTCTGGCGGTAGACTTCTGGTAAATCTTGTACCACCTGTTCCAACATGCGGCTGCGGTCGGTCAACTCCTGATTGGTTTGGCGGAGTTGGTAAATTTCCTCATCGCGATTTTCCAACTCTTGCTGGTAAAAAGCTACCTGTTCTTCTACTTGACGCAGCTGTTCGCGCAGCGCCTCCATTTCTTCTTGATGGCGTTGAGATACTTCTGGTGCCGGTGTAAAATTCGTATTACCCTTAACCAGTCGGAACAGTTCGGCGGAGAGTTGCTGTACGAGTTGCTCTCGCATCTGCAATTCAGACTGCAAGCGAGATACTTCTGATTGCAGTTGTTGGGGATTGGAAGTTTCCATAACAGTTCACCTATGCGGTCGGTTGCCAAAAACTACCCTCTTGTTGGATGGTAGGGTGTTGGTTTCTGCCTAACAGAGAAGGAGAAACCTACAAGCAAAGTTTCGGTCTATAGTCTCTTTGACAGCCAATGTAGCACTTTCTTTCGACGTAGCAGCTAGGTTATTTCAGGAATTTTCTTTTCATGCGGGGAAAATTAATTGTTTTTGAAGGATCGGAAGGTGGTGGCAAAACGACCCAAATCGAAACATTGCGCCACTGGTTGGTTACATATCCATGGTGGCAAGAGTTGGGATGGGATTGGCCAACCCCACCAAAAGCGATCGCTACCCGAGAACCAGGGGGAACGGAAATCGGCGATCGCTTGCGAAATCTGTTGCTTTATGGTAATTCTTCAGAAGACCTTCACGATCGCGCCGAGTTATTTTTATACGCTGCCGATCGAGCCCAGCATGTGGAAACATTTCTCAAACCCCATCTAGAAGCCGGTAGTCTGATTTTATGCGATCGCTATGTAGATTCTACAATCGCTTACCAAGGATACGGACGCGGTGCCGATTTGGATTTTATTGAGCGTTTAAACCAAATGGCGACCAACGGATTGGAAAGCGATATTACTTTTTGGTTGGATGTGGATGTAGAAGTAGGATTAAAGCGCGCTCGCCAAACCAGTCAAAATCGCGATCGCATGGAACAGACGCATTTAGACTTCCACCGCCGAGTGCGCCAGGGATACGCCGATTTGGTCCAAAAACAATCACACCGGAAATTTCGCATTGATGCCAACCAACCGGCAGCAGAAGTAGCCATTCAAATCCAAGAAATTTTGAAGCAGCATTTACGAAAATGGTTTGCCCCCCAATAAAAAAAACGCCACCAAGCCATTAGGAGACATCGCACTTGATGTCTCCCCAGACTGACTTGCTGGTTGGTCACTCCGATGCCTCGATAACTTCGAGTTCATCTTCGCGCAAGTGGGCGCTAAACTTTTTCTCAAATTTTACTTTTATAGGGAGATTGGCACTAACCGGTCTTCCTTGCCATTGTTCGATGACATCTACCACTTCTCCTTCCATCCCCTTGATATCTAGGGGTTGGTTGCGATGCTTTGGATGGTGATACACAGTGACCGATTGTTGAACCCGAACGCGATCGCCAATTTTCATGATCGATAAAACTTTTACGAATTTTCTAGGATTTCTTTTAATTTGAACGGCAACTCCTTATCTTAGCAGCCATCCTTGCAGATAAGAAACAAAAAAGTTTTCTTCAATTCTGCCAGCAAAATTGCTCTTACCTCAGGCCCCATTTTCCCTACTAGAAAAAACACCATTTTCTGGCGATCGCCCCATTTTGCGTAGCGTTGTTCGGCAAACCCATCACGTTTTCTCGCTCCTGTCCCACAGTTTGGGAATAGAAAATAGAAGCGCAAAGATAGTTTTTTGTTATCATTTTTTTGGCTTCTATTCTCTATTTCCTATAGCTGTTGACAAACGAACGCCAGTTGTTCCTAGATAGGGATTTCAGAGGTGCTGGTTTAGGTAGCTAAGTCAGGAAAAACTTCCTTAACCGCCGGATGAACCAAACGGCGATCGCGAACATTGACTCCCTTCGCCAAAATGGGGAATTTTTCCAGTCCTTCCAGACCGTAATTAGCTAGTTTCAATACGTAGGGCAACGTACTATTGTTCAACGCCTGAGTAGCCGTCCAAGGAACGGCACCTGGCATATTAGGAACGCCGTAGTGAACCACGCCAGCATCTACATAAGTAGGTTGGGTATGGGAAGTCGGATGCAGGGTTTCTACACAACCACCTTGGTCCACGGCCACATCGACAATTACCGCACCTTCCGGCATGCTTTCCACCATACTGCGGGGAACCAGCGTCGGCGCACGCCTTCCCAAAACCAAAACCGCACCAATCAGCAGATCGGCTTCGGGAATCACCTGTTCGAGTTGTAAAGGTTCGCTGTACAGCAACTCGATGCGAGAGCCAAATAAGTTTTCCAGATACGCCAGACGGTCTATATTAATATCAAAAATCTGGACCCGCGCACCCATACCGATGGCCATGCGCGCCGCTTCCGTACCGACAATACCACCGCCGAGAATCACCACGCGACCCGGTCGTACCCCCGGAACGCCACCCAGCAAAACGCCACGACCGCCTTGCTGGCGTTCCAGAAAACGCGCACCAAACTGAATCGCCAACCGACCCGCAATAATACTCATGGGGTTGAGTAAAGGTAATTTCCCATCCGGCAACTCCACTGTTTCGTAAGCGATCGCTGTTACCCCCGATTCTATTAAAGCCTCCGTCAGTTGGCGATCGGCAGCCAAATGTAAATAGGTAAACAGCAACTGTCCTTTTTGTAGAAAACCATATTCAGACGATAAAGGCTCTTTCACCTTTACCACCATTTCGCAATTCCAGGCTTTTTCGGCCGAGTTGACAATTTTCGCTCCCGCATGCACGTACTCTTCATCGGTAAAACCAGCGCCAACACCAGCCTGGTTTTCTACAAAAACTTGATGGCCGTTTTCTTGCAATACGCGGACGCTACTGGGACTCAATCCCACGCGAAACTCTTGATCCTTAATTTCGGTAGGGACACCAATTTCCATGAGCTACCTCATACTAATCCTTATTTTTAGCATCGTAGACTACAGTTTTTCCTGGCAACTGTTTCTATAACTACCGGCCATCCCAACGCCACGAACTCAATCGGTCATTGTCCATTCATTATCCATAAGGGAACTAGAACCATGACAGCGAAAATTAGCGGACGCAACAAGTTGCAAGGAAAAATCACCGAAATCGAGATGGGTGATATTCTAGCAGAAGTGATCCGTACAAGTCGGTGACAACGTGGTTCGGCAGAAAACCTACAACTAGCTGTCATGGTCATCAAAGACGTACAAGGATAATTGGTCCTTCTCAGCCGTTGACGTGGGAACCAGATCTGGCTAAAAATGAAAAGCTAAGATATAGATAACCAGATATTACAAACAATCATGAACGAATCGCAATCTCAATCGCAATCAACGCCCCAACCCAGCGAAACGCCCAATCTGGAAGAACCCAAAATTGGCTTCAACGAATACGCAGAACGCCTAAACGGCCGTGCGGCTATGATTGGGTTTGTGGCTATGTTGTTGGTAGAGTATTTTTCCGGAGAGGGATTGCTGTCTTGGCTGGGATTGATTTAAAACATAGAACGCCAACAAAATTTTTGGTCGGAAATAGTAGGGGTAGTGCCTTGGTTGCTTACCCTTTTTGCTAGTTTAAGCGTGGTTTGATTTTCGCAGGTAGGATAGATAGATGCCCGACGGTAACAATTTGTGGCAGTTTTGGATCGATCGCGGCGGTACGTTTACCGATATTGTCGCTAGAAGGCCTAACGGGGAAACCATTGTCCGGAAATTGCTTTCGGAAAATCCCCAGCGCTACCAAGATGCGGCGGTACAAGGAATTCGAGAAATTTTAGAAGTTCCCGAAGGCGCTGCCGTTCCCGTGGAAAACATTGCTGCCATTAAAATGGGAACCACCGTGGCGACCAATGCCTTATTGGAAAGAAAAGGCGATCGCACGGTATTGGCGATTACCCAAGGCTTTCGGGATGCGCTGCGTATCGGCTACCAAAACCGTCCCGATATTTTTGCGCGGGAGATTGTTCTGCCAGAAATGCTCTACGAACAGGTGGTGGAAGTTGAAGAGCGCTGCACGGCTACCGGAGAAATTTTACAACCCCTTAACTGCGATCGCTTGCGCGAACAATTGCAAGCCGCCTACGATACCGGCATCCGTAGCTGTGCTATTGTATTTCTCCACGGCTATCGCTACCCGCAACACGAAGCGATCGCAGCTGAAATTGCCCAGGAAATAGGCTTTTCGCAGATTTCCGTATCCCACCAAGTTACGCCGCAAATCAAACTCGTCAGTCGCGGCGATACTACTGTTGTCGATGCCTACCTCTCCCCGATTCTAAAACGCTACGTGGAGCAAGTGGCTGCCGAACTGGCTAAAGGTGCGGAACACCTACGTCCGCAAATTCGCGCTTTGCTGATGTTTATGCAATCCAATGGCGGTTTGGTAGATGCCGAACAATTCCAAGGCAAAGATAGTATTCTATCTGGTCCGGCAGGTGGCATTGTCGGTGCCGTGCAAACTAGCTTGCGCGCTGGATTTGACAAAATTGTCAGCTTTGACATGGGAGGAACTTCCACCGACGTAGCGCATTACAACGGCGAATACGAACGGGAGTTTGAAACCGAAATCGCCGGAGTGCGCCTGCGAACCCCTATGATGGCCATTCATACTGTTGCTGCTGGTGGCGGTAGTCGTCTGTTTTTCGATAATTTCCGCTATCGGGTGGGACCGGAATCCGCTGGTGCTGACCCAGGTCCGGCTTGTTACCGTCGTGGCGGTCCGTTAACGGTGACTGATTGCAATGTCATGTTGGGGAAAATTCAACCATCCTTCTTTCCCCATGTGTTTGGCCAAGATGGCAATCAGCCGCTCGATCGCGATACAGTGAAGCAAAATTTTCAAGAATTAGCTGCCCAAATCCAACAAGATACCGGATGGCAGCGATCGCCAGAACAAGTGGCTTCGGGATATTTAGCGATCGCAGTGGAAAAAATGGCCAGTGCCATCAAGAAAATTTCCCTCCAGCGCGGCTACGATGTTTCTAAGTATACCCTATGTTGTTTCGGCGGTGCTGGCGGACAACATGCTTGCGCGATCGCCGATTCCCTGGGAATCAAACGGGTATTTATTCATCCGCTAGCCGGGGTTCTCTCTGCCTATGGCATGGGATTGGCAGACGTACGCACCATGCGCGAACAAACGGTGGAAGCGTCGTTAACGCCCGACATTTTGCCGCAGATAGAAAATATTTTTCAAGAAATTGAAGGGTCGTTTCGCCAATCCCCAGAAAACAACCAACAAATTATTCGCAAAATCCACATTAAATACGAAGGTACCGATACGCCTCTAGTTATTGACTTTGCTTCCGATTTTCAACAACTCAAACAAAGCTTCGAACAAGCACATCTCGGCATCTACGGATTTACCCACCAAGCCAAATCTTTGGTTGTTGCCACGGTATCGGTGGAACTGGTCCGCCAAATGGATACGCCAGCGGAACCTACTGTTTCCAGCCAGCAAAAACCAGCCACCCCCATCGCCACTGTTTCCATGTATGTCGGTGATGCCTGGCAGGATACCCCGGTTTTTCGCCGCGACGATTTGCCACCCCACCAAGTCATTCCAGCGCCAGCATTAATCGTAGACGAAACAGGCACCAACGTCATCGAACCCGGCTGGCAAGCACAACGAACCTCGCAAAACCATTTGGTCCTATCGGCTGTGGAAACGCCGACTACCAACATTCCAGAACCTGCGGTAGCTGCCGCCGAGAAAGGCACTGCCGACCCAGTAATGCTAGAAATTTTTAATAATTTGTTCCGTTCCATCGCCGAACAAATGGGCGTTACTTTGCAAAATACGTCTTCTTCGGTGAATATTAAGGAACGTTTGGATTTTTCCTGTGCGATTTTCGATGGCGACGGTCAGTTGGTAGCCAACGCGCCGCATATTCCCGTACATTTGGGGTCTATGAGCGAAAGTGTGGCGGCGTTAATTGCTTCTAAAAGCGATGAAATTGCCCCGGGAAATGTTTATATTTCTAACAATCCCTACCACGGCGGTACCCATTTGCCCGATATTACAGCAATTACGCCGGTGTTTACCGAAGAAAATAATCACGAATATAATAAAAAACCCATCTTTTACCTCGCTTCGCGCGGTCACCACGCTGATGTGGGTGGGATTACCCCTGGTTCCATGCCACCGAACAGTACCCATATCCAAGAAGAAGGGGTTTTGATTGATAACTTTTTGTTGTTAGAACGGGGCCATTTGCTTCGACGTCGCTCAGCACAAGTTCGGGAAACGGAACTGCGATCGCTTTTGGCAGACAATCCCTATCCAGCCAGAAATCCCGACCGCAATATTGCCGATTTGCAAGCACAAATAGCGGCGAATGAAAAAGGCGTACAAGAAATTAAAACAGCGATCGCCAATTTTGGTCTAGATACCGTCCAAGCCTACATGGGTCACGTTCAAGACAACGCCGAAGAATCGGTGAAACGTGCCATTTCTGTTTTATCCGATGGCGAATATACCCAAAAATTAGATAATAACGCCCAAATCCAAGTAAAAATTACCATCGATCCAGAAAATTGCCTGGCGAAAATTAACTTTAGTGGCACATCCGAACAACAAAACAATAATTTCAATGCACCAGCCGCCGTTTGCAAAGCCGCTGTCTTGTATACCTTCCGAACTCTGGTAGACGACGATATTCCCCTCAATGCTGGCTGTTTGAAACCGTTACAGGTAGAGATTCCCCAAGGTTCCATGCTAAATCCCCAATATCCTGCCGCTGTGGTAGCCGGCAACGTAGAAACTTCCCAAAATATTGTCGATGCCTTGTATGCAGCATTGGGCGTGATGGCGGGTTCTCAGGGAACCATGAACAATTTCACCTTTGGCAACCAAACCCACCAATACTACGAAACCATTTGCGGCGGTTCTGGCGCAGGGAGATTTCTGGGAGAGAACAGTCAAGAAATTTTTTCCGGTACCGATGCCGTGCAAACGCACATGACCAACTCCCGCTTGACAGATCCAGAAGTGTTGGAATTGCGATTTCCGGTTTTGGTGGAACGGTTTGGCATTCGCGCCAATTCCGGTGGCAGCGGTCGAGGGAAAGGCGGCAATGGCGTTATCCGCCGCATTCGCTTTCACGAATCCATGACAGTGGGAATTTTATCCAGCCATCGCAGTATTCCACCGGCGGGATTGGCTGGTGGCGGCGATGGTTTGCCGGGAAATAATTATGTAGAACGCAGCGATGGTGATATTGTACGGTTAGCCGGTACGGATACGGCGAAAATGGAACCAGGTGATGTGTTTGTTATTGAAACGCCTGGCGGTGGGGGATATAGCGGGGAAATAAGACTTTGAGACGACCGACGCGCCGCGTACAATTCGCATCTGGTAGGGGAAGTTTCTAAATAAAATGTAGGTGGTCTGGCAAGACTACGGCTGCAATCATATCAAAAGGCGTTTCCTGTTTCACTTGAGCGATCGCTTTTCGTAAATTCTCCACGCGATCGCTATTTTCAAACAAAGGTTGTCTCTGGTAAGTAACCATTGTTAAAAAAAGTACCGCCGGGAATCCAAGCACGCCGATA
>CAYZHY010000158.1:0-7793 GCA_964477525.1 uncultured Geitlerinema sp.
TCTATGTACTTTTCTATTTCCCAAGCTCCCACGCTCCCACGCTCCCACGCTCCCACGCTCGGTATGCTTTCCACTATGATAACTAAAATTCAATATTATCTGGCGTACGAGGGAAGGGAATGACGTCGCGGATGTTGCCCATGCCAGTTATGTATTGTATGAAACGCTCGAACCCTAAGCCAAAGCCGGCGTGGGGAACGGTTCCATAACGGCGTAGGTCTAGATACCACCACAAATCGTCTTTGTTAATCCCCATTTCTTGAATGCGTTTTTCTAGCATATCAAGTCTTTCTTCCCGTTGGGCACCACCAATAATTTCGCCAATTTTAGGTGCCAGTACGTCAAGGGCAGCCACGGTTTGACCGTCGTCGTTTTGCCGCATGTAGAAGGCTTTGATGTCGCGGGGATAGTCGGTGACGATGACGGGTTTGCCGAATACTTCTTCGGTGAGATAGCGTTCGTGTTCCGATTGTAGGTCTGCTCCCCATTCTACCGGATATTCAAATTGGCGATCGCTTTTTTGCAGAATCTCGATCGCTTTGTTGTAGGGAATCCGCTCAAATTCGCTCTCAATAATATGGTGGGCAGTCTCCAACACCGTACTGTCAATGCGTTTGTTGAAAAACTCCATGTCTTCCGGACACCGTTCTAAAACCGCTTTAAATACATATTTCAGAAATTCCTCCGCCAAATCCATATCCCCTTGCAAATCGCAAAAAGCCATTTCCGGTTCTACCATCCAAAATTCGGACAAATGGCGGGAGGTATTGGAATTTTCTGCCCGAAACGTCGGTCCAAACGTATACACATTGGTAAACGCCAGCGCCATCGCCTCTGCTTCCAACTGACCGCTAACCGTCAAAGAAGCACGTTTGCCAAAGAAATCCTCTTCAAAATTCACGCTGCCATCTTCATGGCGGGGAAGATTGTTCAAATCCAAATTGGTCACCGTAAACAATTCCCCAGCGCCTTCGCAGTCATTGGCCGTGAGAATGGGAGTGTGAACCCACAGAAATCCCCGTTCTTGGAAAAATTGATGGATGGCTGCCGAACAAGCATTGCGGACCCGAAATACAGCTCCTAAAGTATTGGTACGCGATCGCAAATGAGCAATTGTTCGCAAAAACTCAAAAGAATGGCGTTTTTTCTGTAAGGGATAGGTATCCGCTTCTACCTCACCGTATACCTTAACATCGCTCGCCCGCAATTCGATGCGCTGCCCTTTAGCTGGCGACTCAGCAATCGTACCGCTAATCTCCACCGCCACCCCCGTATTTAGCTGTTTGAGAACATTTTCGTAGTCGGGGTAATTGCGGTCAAAAATAACTTGCAAATTCGCCATGGAGGAACCATCGTTTACCTCCACAAAAGCAAACTCCTTTAATTCGCGTTTGGTCCGAATCCACCCGCGTACCGTTACTTCCGTCTCTGGCTGAAAGCTACGTAAAACAACGCCAACCCTTTGTACTTCCATGAACCTCCATCCTTTATTGGTATCGAACGACAAAATAGCTGTTATACAAACGTTTCTTCTACAAAACTACCGTGCAATCCATAGGGAACGTGATGTTTTAAATGCAAGCGTGCGATTGGTCCTGGTGAAATATCCTTAGCATTGAAAATCAGTATATCAGAGCGATGGTGGGCAGCGTTGTAGGTCAGCATCAACACCCAACCGTCGTCTTCTTCCGTAGCGTTGGGATGGGGAACAAACACCGGTTCCCCAGCAAAGCTACGCGGTGCCAAACTCCAGAACTGCGAACAACCCTCTTCGGCAGCCGGATCGAATTCTGCCGGGATGCTGGTTCCCTGAAGTTTCTCCAAATCTACTTTTAACAAAGCTTGCAACGGTGCATTTCCCGTCGGCGCGTGGGTAGCCGCCAGATAGAGATAGCGATACGACTGACCGACGTTTTGCGGATGCAGGGTAGGAAACTCGCAAGTACGCCGCACCAATAACTCAGGAGTAACTTGTTCGCTGTCTAAATCGATACAAAAACGCCACAGTTTCCCGGCTGGATAGTCTTCAAAATTAATTTCGCGAAAATCAGTATCCGGTTCTACATTGGGAAAATAATCGTAGCAAATGGAATCCAAATAGATGCGGTTGCCCTCGGTAAAGGCATTGGCATGGTGAAATACAAAGCAAGGGTCGGTTTCCAGAATTTTAACTTCTTTTCCTTGCTGGCGGGGAATCAAGACAATTTTGGTGGGTTGGTTGGGGTCAAACCGCAAACACTGCGCAGCGCCTCGCAAGCCCAACACGTAAGGAATGGGATTGAATTGAACGGGATTTTGACAAAAAATGCAGTATTCCGGGGTAATTGCCATGTCGTGTAGAAAGGCAAACCCAGAGATGCTGTGGGATTTTTTCTGTAGCAGTTTGCCGTCGCTGGCAAATTCAAAGATGGTGATGCTGGTGGAAAGACCGGGTTCTACGGAAAAATTAATCAACCGAGTGTCGTCGCTGCCGGGTTCGATGCGTGGGTGGGCAGCAAATGGCTGTTCGGATGCTAAAATACCATCGAGATGGTCTACGCCGATGGTTTCCAGATTTTGGGGATTGAGCTGATGGGGAACGGAACCTTCCCACAGTGCCAGCAGTTTGCCTCCCCAGTAGATAATATGAGTGTTGGCAATATTCTTCGCTTTCATATCGAATATATTTGCCAGCCATCCGCCGGGTTTCTGGGTACCAAATACGCCGCGATAGAGGATTTTGCCGGCTTTTTGTTCGGCGAGAAAGCCTTCTGTGCGTACGAAGCGATTTTGATAGTAGGCTTTTCCGTCGCGAAAGGTAATGGCACTCACCATGCCGTCGCCGTCGAAGGGATGGGCAATGGGTTGACCGTTGATATCGAGCAATCCCGGTCCGTTGCGAAATAGGGTACCGTGTAACTGTTGGGGGATTTCCCCTTCGATGTCTTCAATCCAGTAGTTATATTCGTTGGGTTGGGATTGGTAGCCTTGTTTCCAGTCGCTACGGCTGTAAGATGCGGTTGGTTGGGATGCGGTTTTCATAAGAAAGTTTTCAACGCTTGCGGCAATGTTGGGCGATAATGGGAGAATAGGGAATTTCAGACAATTGTTGGTGGTTTCTCTACAAGCGAACCACTCGTTGCTATTACATTTTTCTAAAAATTACAAATTTTTATTACGTTTTCTAAATAATCGTAACACAAGCGGTCCTGGGATAGCTATATAGAAACGAATTTCATTGCCAATTTGTCTATGGCCCACGCTTCGCAACGGCAGACATAAGGTGATGGCGGCCTAGTAAAGATACGGTCGATTGTTGTTTGCTGTTTGTCAATCCCTTCCATTCTATATCGGGGAGGGAAAGGCGAATGGGTGTGGGTTCTGGCAGTCATTCGAGGGCAGTTCGCGAATTGTTCCTACTTGTTTGAGCTACCAATTCTATGGAAAAAGCCAATTTTTTTCCGGATTTTCTTTTGATGGGCGGGGAAAAACTTGCCAGGAACGATAGAAAGTTATTTTTTGAGAAACTTTATTGGGAGACAATATGTTCGATTGACAAATGGGCGCGATCGCTATCAGCCAGATATCGATTTTTTAGGTAAATTCAACCATTAATAACGAAAAAAATTTGTGGTTTTATTTGCGGATAAAACAGGCGCGATCGCTTGCCGACCAATCGAAGTAGAAACACAAGAAAAAGGAACACTCGAATGCACCCACGCGAAATTATCCTCGAACTCAGCCATAACTGCAATTTGTCTTGTATTATGTGCGGTTTCCAAAAAGAACGAAACCAGCCCCACTATTTTATGACCGAGGAAACCCTCCATCAAGTCATGAATGCGATCGCATATCCACCAGAAATTATCCGCTTAAACGGTCGGGGCGAAAGTACCATCCATCCCAAATTTAACCAGTTCTTGGCTTTGATTCGAGAAAAATGGCCCCAATCCCAGCTCCATTTGTTCACCAATCTCAACATTCAGGATACCAAGCGGGTGGAATTACTAAAACAATACGGTATCCAGCTTTTTATTTCCATAGACTCTCCCAACCCAGAAGAACTCGCCCAAATTCGCCGGGGCGCGTCTTGGGAAATTATGGAGCGCAATCTCAATCTTTTACGCAACCATCAACCCAGACCCTATTTTGTTTTCACCATACAAGCAGAAAACTTGCATCGCATCCAAGATATTGCCCATTTAGCTGCCACACATAACGTGGGTTTGATTTACAACGCCGTCAGAAGCGATTCGCCAGACCATTATTTCCTCAATCGGGTTATATCCGAACTTGGCGAAATTAGGCAGGCACTGGTAGAAGCCAAAAAAATATTGGCGGCTGTATCTCTGCCTTGTTTGATTCCCGACCAAATTCAAGGGGTGGATTTAGATTTAGAAGTTGCCCACCCATCCAACGGCAAACTTGCCACTTGCCCGGCTTTGTATCGGGAAGCCTGCGTTCAATACGACGGGTATGTCACCCCTTGCAATATGTTCCATCCCCAACGTTTGGGTCACATCAGCGAAGGAAGTGTTGCGGAAATTCTCGATGGGGCTGCGGCGAGGGCGTTTCGTTCCCGTCATCAAGAAGATTCTTACTGTCAAAATTGTGCTTGGCTGGGAGGTGGAGAATGAGTTTAACAGTGCCTTCTGTGAAACTAGAGCTTTTTGAATATTGGTGGAACCAGTTACCCAACCATCCCCATCGGGTACAATTTTTACTAACGAAAATCGTAGAAGCGATCGCGTACAAACTTTCTACAAGGGGTAAGTTACCACCAAAATGGGAACAACCCACAACCGCCAAATCGGTTTTCCAATTGCCACCGAAAATTTTGAAAAATCAAGTCAAACCAGATTCCCAAGTGGCAGTCGTGATTCCTGCCAAATGTTGTTCGGCGAAAGATGGCGACTTTCTGCAGCGGGTGACCTCCAGCCTGCAAAATCAGAATGCCTATGTTATTGTGGTTAACGATGGTTCTTCGTACTGGCCGCAGCTTTCCGATCGCGTTCGGGTTTTGACCCACACTCGCTCCCAAGGTCCAGCCGCCGCTAGAAATACAGGGATGAAGGCAGCGCTTGATTTAGGGGTAGATTTGATTCTGTTTACAGATTCCGATTGTATTCCCTCTGCCAATTGGGTCAGCGAAGCGCAGCGGGGATTTTTAGAGAATCCATACATCCATGCCATTTCCGGTCGTACGGATGCCGCCAGCCATACATGGTTCGATCGCTACCACCAAATCAATGGCACGCTCAACGGTCGCCGTTTTCAAGATTCTAACATTTTGCTGTACGGACCGACTTGCAATTTCGCGATCGCGCGTCCGGTGGCAGAATCGATTCAATTTGATGCGTCTTTTCCCCATGCTGCAGGCGAAGATATCGATTTTTGCATTCGTATGACGATCGCTGGTTTCCGGGCCGTTCACCGCCATTCTATGGTGGTTGCCCATGATTTTCAATTTCAGCCTGGCAACGTTTTCGGGAATTTGGGAAAATTTATCAGGCAATTCTGGAAATATGGCTCTGCTGAGGGAAGATTGCTTGCCAAAATTCCAGATTATTATGCCTATTTTGGGCAAACTGAAGAAATTGCCAGCGATCGCCATGGTATATAACGACAATAAACCATTTTCTACAGCGATCGTCAAGGAAATCTACCCGCCATCCTGCTATTGATAGCCCTTGATGTAGGGGGAAAGGAACAACCTTCTCTCGATCCCCCTACAAATTCCGCGTCAACCGATTCATGAGATAAGCGATTACACCTAAAAGAATGGGCAGTCCAATTGCAATCCCCAGCAATAAAGGAGAACCAAAATTGATGCTAGCATAGATGAGTCCTGCATAGGGAATGGCAAGGGCTATTCCCACAATAACAATCTTGCGACGTGTCCATTTAATTTCTTGCCGCAAATAATCTGGATTGCCGCCTTCTAGGTCTTTTGATTTTTGTGGGGGTGGAAGTCGGCGCAAAGTTCCCTCCTCAGCTACGCAAATACCTTTCCGACTCTAAAACACTAACAAACGTTCGCAGACGTTAAGGTTTCTTCCTGCTTCCTAGTAAAGGAGTCGGCTCCACTTACTCCACAGGCTGACACGGGAAGAAGCTATACCGATATCCTAAGGGAGTACATAAGAACCTTAGAGCAAAAGCGAGAAAATGGTAAAGATTGTTAATCAATCTAGCACTGTTTGTAACCTTTTAGCCATCCTGCTGTAGAAAAATCTTTGCGATTCCCTTTCCGCCACCCCCTGCGATCGCTACAATCAAAAATAGAGATGTTGCTTTGCACACCGAAAACCACTAGTACCCCAATTCAACTATGAACTATCCTATCCAGAAATCCGAAGCCGAATGGAAACAACAGCTCACCGAAGAACAGTTTCGAGTAACGCGCAAACAAGGCACCGAAAGGCCGTTTACCGGTGAATATTACAACAAAAAAGACAAAGGGATTTACAAATGCATTTGCTGCGGCAACGAACTGTTTAGTTCCGATACCAAATACGACTCCGGCACGGGTTGGCCCAGTTTTTGGGCACCAATTTCCGAGGAAAAAGTAGCCAAAGAAACCGACCGCAGCTTATTCATGACCCGTACAGAAGTGCTTTGTTCTGCCTGTGGCGCTCATTTGGGTCACGTTTTTGACGACGGTCCGGCACCTACGGGTCAGCGCTACTGCATGAACTCCGTTGCCCTGGATTTTACGCCAGATAATAAGTCTGAGAGTTAGTTAGGCGTACTGAGTGTACCGAGCGTGGGAGCTTGGGAGCGTGGGAGCTTGGGAGATACAATTGGTTGTTTTATGCGACCCACCGATGCCCCGACGCACCGATGCCCCGACGCCCCGACGCCCCCATGCTCTCCATTAAAACAAAAACTGCAAAATCAATCCCCCGACAGAACCGACAAATCGTTCTACTTGCTGCCCGAAATTATCGGAATCATCTTTCATATCTTCCAAACGTTCTACAAGCTTGGATGCCGTTTGTTGGGCTTCTGGATTTCCTTCTCGTTCGTAAATTTTGAGGGCTGTTTTGGCATATTCTAGAGAGGCATCTTGATTGCCCAAGCGTAACATGGCAAGACTAATTCCCATATAAGAAGGAGCAAAGGAATCGTCTTGCGCGATCGCGCGTTCGAAATAGTCAATCGCTTTTTCGTAATTGCCCCCTTGGGCTTCATTCATGCCCCAATCATGGAACAGTTCGGCATTGCCCACCTGGGGAGGCAACCCTACCGCATCTTTTAAATAGGCAGTGTTGAGATTGGTATCTTCTATTACTGTATTCAGCAAGTAAGCCCTACGCAAATCTGTATCGATCAGTTTTGCACCAGTTAAGTCGGCTCCCCGGAGATTGGCACCGTATAGGGTAGCACCGCTGAGGTCAGCACCGCTAAGGTTGGCTCCCCGCAAGTCGGCTCTCGATAAGTTGGCTCCCCGCAAATCGGCATTTTGTAGGTCGGCGCGGGTGAGGCTAGCATGGGCTAAACCCGCATCAATGAGGTTGCATTCCGTGCATTCTTGGGTGGAAAGAAGTTGCTGCAAATCCTCTATGCTTTCTGCTTTTACTGGGAACGCCGTGAGAAAAAGAGCGGTTGTGGCTAAGGGAATAACTTTCATACCTTCTCCTATAAATCGATGCAAGTTACATAAAATTGTTTATTGTTGAACGAAATTTGCCCATCAAACCAGTTAAAATGAATTTTATCGCCCCACTTTTCGATCTTATACCAAATTCGTACTGCGAAGACCCGAAAAATTCCCCCACCTCACCACCTGCAGTCTTGTTCGGTCTCATCCC
>CAYZHY010000159.1:0-7747 GCA_964477525.1 uncultured Geitlerinema sp.
GAATCTGAAACCAGCGATCGCTAAACTCATTTTTTCCTACCTCCTAACCTCATCCAACAGATGGTTTACCTGGGAAAAATCGACCAGCGTATTGGCACACAAAATCCCCGATGCCGCGACAGCCGGAACGCCAATTCCCGGCATGGTACTGTCGCCAACCCGATACAATCCCCGAATGGGTGTGTGGGTACTGGGAAACATGCTTTCTTCGCAAGAAATTGCCGGTCCGTAGGTGCCTTGGTAGCGACGCAAATAACGCGCGTGGGTCAGCGGCGTACCGATAAATTCTACCACCACGCGATCGCGAATGTCGGGAATAACTTGTTCCAAAGCTTGGTAGAGAGATTCGGCTTTTTCCCGTTTTTTCTGGTGGTAGTGGCGGTCTCGCTGCCAGCCGGTATAGGGTTCTAATGTATAAGCGTGGATGGTATGGTGTCCTGCTGGTGCCAAATTGGCATCCCACACGCTGGGAATGGAAATCATGCAAGTATTGCCAGCAACGGTAATATCTTGGTTGCGATCGCGAACCACCACGTGGTGACCGTTTAAATCCGACAATCCGGTGGCGCGAATGCCCAAATGTAGGTGCATGAAACTTTCTACCGCTGGCGTTTGCAAGCTTTTCTCTCGGTAATCTGCCGGTAAATCTTGGGGTTGCAAAAGATGTTGGTAGGTATCCCAGAGGGTAGCGTTGGAAATGACGGTATTGGCGGTGATGGTTTCTCCTTTGCGGGTACGAATGCCGCAAGCGCGACCGTTTTCTACGAGAATTTGTTCTACGTGGGTTTTCAGGCGCAGTTCGCCTCCCCATCGCTGCAATCCCCTCACCAAAGCAGCAACAATGGCTTCGCTGCCGCCGACGGGATATTCGATGGCAACGCGATCGCGTTCTCCCAACATAAAGGCCACTTCCGGTAAAATGGTACCGCGTGCTTTCAATCCCGACAGCAGAAAGCATTCCACATCAATCAATCTTCTCACAAAACGGTCGCTGACGTGGCGGTCCATAATTTCGCCGACGGATTTTTGTACCATTCCCAAATTGGGAAGCAACGACAGCAACCCCGGCATGTAGCGCATCAGGGTAAAAATTGCCTGCCAGTCCGACCGCAACGCTAAGGTGGGAACTGCTTGCAATCCTTTATATAAATCTAATAGTTCTTGGGCAAATTTTTGATATTCCCTGGCCCCTTGTGAGGTTATTTGAGCGATCGCATGAATATAATGTTGCAGGTCGCCATACACGGGAAACCTTGCTTCTGGAAAATGATAGATTCCCAGCGGCGAATAGGGAACCACTTCTAACGATTCTCCCAGAACTTGCAGCACTTGCCGCAAAGGATTGACGCTGTTGGCATCGGCGAGACCGCAATAGAACGAAGGTCCAGTATCGAAGCGAAACCCTTGGTATTCAAAACCATGCGCAGCACCACCAGCAACGGTATGGCTTTCGCAAACCAACACCCGCCGACCGTAACGCGCCAGCAACGCGCCGGCAACCAAACCGCCAATTCCACTGCCTACAACGATAGCATCCCAATCCGCCATTGGCGTTCCTCAGACTGCCAAAAACTGTGCGATCGTATCTTGACTCAACTCGCTGGTTGGTCCCGAAGCCACCACGCCACCTCTTTGCAAAGCATAGTAGCGATCGGCTTGGCGCACAAAATGCAAATGCTGCTCTACCAATAACACAGAAATGCCTTCCGATTCTACAATGCGACGGATGGCATTTTCAATTTCTAACACAATCGACGGTTGGATGCCTTCGGTAGGTTCGTCCAAAACTAACAAACGGGGTTTTCCCATTAAAGCACGCGCGATCGCTAATTGTTGCTGCTGACCGCCACTTAAATTTCCCCCCATCCTTCCCAACATCGACCGCAAAGCCGGAAATAAATCTAAAATTTCCTCAGGAATGCTGGAATTTTTCACATTTTTTTGACAAGCTTCCCATCCCAACAATAAATTTTCTTTAACCGTCAATCGGGGAATAATTTCGCGACCTTGGGGAACGTATCCTATTCCCATTTTAGCCCGACGGTCCGGTGTTTTTCGATCGATTTTTTCCCCATCAAATTGAATTTTTCCCGTTCGTTGCGAAAGCAACCCCATAATCGTTTTCATGAGGGTCGTTTTCCCTACGCCATTACGACCGATAACGCATACCATTTCCCCAGGTCCAACGCTTAAATCGATATCGCGCAAAATGTGACTTTCGCCATAAAAAACATTTAAACTCGATACCTGCAACATTACGCCACTTCCTCCGATTTTCCTAAATAAACCTCAATGGTACGCGGGTCGTTTTGGACTTCTTCCATGGTTCCTTCGCACAGAACCGAACCTTCATGCAAAACGGTAACGTGACGGTTGAGTTGGCGTACGAATTCCATATCGTGTTCGATAACCAAAATGGTATGGGATTCGGACAAAGATACCAACAAATCTCCCGTTAAAGATGTTTCTTCATCGGTCATTCCCGCTACCGGTTCGTCAACCAATAACAATTCCGGGTCTTGCGCCAGCAACATGCCAATTTCCAACCACTGTTTTTCCCCATGGGATAAAAAGGCCGCTTGAATGTTAGCTTTGGCGGTTAACCCCACAATTTCTAACAACCGACCGATTTTTTCTTTTTCCGATTTGGTTCGTCGGGAAAACAAACTGGCAAGTACAGTTTTGTTGGGAATGGCTGCCAATTCTAAATTCTGCCAAACGGTGAGATTGGTATAAACCCGTGGGGTTTGAAATTTGCGACCAATTCCCAAACGTGCAATTTTATATTCGGGAAGGCGACGTAAATTTTTGCCTTTAAATCGGATGTTGCCGCTGGTGGGGTTCACTTTACCAGTAATAGCATCTTGTAACGTGGTTTTGCCAGCACCGTTGGGTCCGATAAGAACCCGCATTTCCCCTTCGTATAAGGTTAAATTGAGATTGTTTATTGCTTTAAAGCCTTCAAAGGAAACGGTGACATTTTGAATTTCTAAAATGGGTTTCATGATGGGTCTTGATGTTGGTGACTGTCTGTAGCGGTTTCTTCGCGTTCCTTTTGAACTTCTGGGTTGACCTCAATTTGCGGATACGTGGCAACAGGTTGGTTCAGTCCCAACCAGCGACGCAGGTAGAAAATACCATCTTGACGCAGCCAACCAATGATGCCGTTGGGAAGAACGGTCACCACAATTAAAAACAACGCGCCTTGGAAAAACAACCAAATCTCGGGGAATTGTTCGCTGAGAAACGTTTGCGCAAAACGCACCAATAATGTCCCTAAAATAGCACCAACCAAAGTACCGCGACCTCCGACGGCAACCCAGATGACCATTTCGATGGAAAAGGCTATTTGCATGGAAGACGGGGTAATAATTCCCGATTGAACGGTATACAAAGCACCGGCAACGCCTGCCAAACCACCAGAAATGGCAAATACTAAGACTTTAAATCCGGTGGGATTGTAGCCGGAAAAAAGAACCCGGTTTTCATCATCGCGAATGGCCACTAACAAACGGCCAAATTGGCCGCCAATTAACCAACGACAAAATGCATAAGCTAGTGCAACGGCAAAAACGGTAACGATATAAAATGCCAGTTGTACGCCATCGGAATCGACTTCGTAGTTGCCAAAAAGGGTGGTTGTTGATGTTTTTAAACCGTTGGTGCCGTTAATGAGTTTTTGCTGTCCGTTGAAGAAGTTGTAAAACACCAGCAAGGCGGCTTGGGTAACGATGGAAAAATAAACGCCGCGAATGCGATTTTTGAAGAGTAAATAACCAAACAAACCGGCAACGATGCTGGGAATTAGGAAAATAGCAACGACGGTAAAGGGAAAGGAATGAAAAGGATGCCAAAACCAAGGCAATTCTTGGACACCGTACAGGGAAAAGAAGTTAGGAATTTGCCCTTCTGGTAACTGCAAGTTTAAATGCATGGCAAAGGCATATCCTCCCAAGCCAAAAAAGATACCATGACCCAAACTTAGCAGTCCTGTATATCCCCAAATGAGGTCGATTCCCAAAGCCACGATCGCTAAGGATAAAAATCTGCCCAACAAATTGAGTCGAAATGTTGGTAAAATCAGGGGGATGATGGCTGCTAGAAGGAAAGCGATCGCAATGACGATGCCGGTTTCCAGCAAAACTTTTTGACGCTGTCTTTTTTTATAGCTTCCTTTCGCGATCGCGGTATCCCAAGTCATAGGAACATCCTACCCCATTGCTACGAACGTCCTTTTTGCGGGAACAAGCCTGCCGGACGTATTTGTAAAAAGGCAATAATCAAAGCAAAGACCATAACCTTGGCCATACTGGTGGTGGCAAAAAAGTTGAAAAAATCTACGATGGCTTGCCAGTCGGCAAACAGCAATGCCAAAACTCCCGAACCAATTAAATAGTTGAGGGTACCAATCAGCAAAGCTGCTACCACGCTACCGATAATTTTGCCAACCCCACCGACGACCACCACCATAAATGTATCGACAATGTAATTCACGCCGACGTTAGGACCTACCGACCCCAACAAGGTAATCGCGCAACCGGCAATGCCTGCCAATCCCGACCCCATGGAGAAAGTCAGCGCATCTACTTTGGCGGTAGGAATTCCCAAACAAGAACTCATGCTGCGGTTTTGGGTCACAGCACGAATTCGCAATCCCCAGCTAGACCCCTTTAAAAACCAGTAGATTCCTAAAACGCAGACCACCGTCAAGCCAATGATAAACAAGCGTGCGTAAGGCAGTTGGAAATTTCCCACTGGCAAGCCTCCCCGCAACCAAGTTGGCGCGGTGACATCAACGTTTTGTTCGCCAAACCAGGGTTGTGCCAGAACTTCTTGACCTTGCAATGCTACGCCAGTGGTGATGGCGATGCCGGCAGCTAGAACCAACAAAACACCAATCGCTTGCTTGCGGATATTCTGCCATTGGGTGTAGCGCTGCAATATCCATTGCGATCCAAAAAATAACAAACAAAACAAACCCATCGCGATCGCCAAATTCCAACTGACGCTACGCACAAACTGGCGCAAAATCAAACTAATGCCCCAAGTTGCCAGTAAGGTTTCCAGGGGTCTACCGTACAAATGGCGAATAACACCGCGTTCTAAAATCAAACCTACCAAAGCCGCTACCAAAAAAGCCGCTGGCAAAGCAGCAAAAATATAAAATTCCAGCCAGCTTTCTCCCAGCAACCCAAAACCATTTTGCACCACATATGTGGTATAAGCACCTAACATCATAAGTTCCCCATGGGCTAAATTAATAACACCCATGAGCCCCAGCACAATCGCTAGTCCCAAAGCTGCCAGCAACAAAACCGAACCAATACTGATGCCATTAAATACACTACTGAAAAATAGCAGCAACGTTTTTGACCCCCCAAACACGCAATTTGGGGCAGTTTCCTACAGCTGCCCCGGTGTACATTTCTAAATCTTGTACTTGCCGCCTTTTTCCGGATCGGACCAGTCACAAGCGAAGCCTTTGGTTTCCGGAACGTATTGGTTCCAGGGTTTCGGTTTCACGGGACTATCTGTATCCGAAACAATTTCAAACAGGCCATCTTCCCGGACGCGACCGACGCGCACCCACTTAGATAAGTGATGGTTGGCATTCATGGTTACTTTGCCTTGGGGAGCGTTGAAACTCTGACCGTAAGCAGCCATTCGCACCGCATCCAAATCAGTTGCCGTTCCAGCTTTTTCCACTGCTTGCTTCCAAATGTAAACCATGTTGTAAGCCGCTTCCATGGGGTCGTTGGTCACCCGGTCCTGGCCGTATTTGGCTTTAAACTTCTTCACCCACTCTTCATTTTTCGGCGTATCCGCCGTTTGGAAATAGTTCCAAGTGGCATAGTGACCTTGGACAAATTCTTTGCCAATTTGACGGACTTCTTCTTCAGAGACGCTGACCGACATAACTGGGTATTGGTCCGGACCCAAACCCGCGCCTTGCATTTGTTTGAAGAAGGCGACGTTGCTATCGCCGTTGAGGGTATTAAAAATAACGCCACCCTCGGGTAAAGCCGCGCGAATCTTGCTAATAATAGGGGTTACTTCCGTACTTCCCAAAGGTAAATAATCTTCACCCA
Organism: uncultured Geitlerinema sp.; assembly: GCA_964477525.1. Lineage (GTDB taxonomy): Bacteria > Cyanobacteriota > Cyanobacteriia > Cyanobacteriales > PCC-9228 > PCC-9228. Next base: position 6,090 of record CAYZHY010000159.1, read on the forward strand.
CGTATTCGCCGCCTTTGGCTTCCAGTTGTTGTTTGATAATGGTGTTGGCGGTGCGGGGAAAGACGTAGTCGGAACCGATGAGAAAGAATTGCTTGCCTTTGTTTTCCAACAACCAATCTACGGCTGGCTGAATTTGTTGGTTGGGCGCGGCGCCGGTGTAGAAGATATTTTTGGAACATTCCTGACCTTCGTATTGTACGGGATACCAGAGCATGTGGTCTTTGGATTCAAACACCGGCAACACGGCTTTGCGACTGGCAGAGGTCCAACACCCAAATATCGTGGCTACTTTATCTTGTTCGATGAGTTTGCTGGCTTTTTCGGCAAAAGTGGGCCAGTCGGAAGCACCGTCTTCTTTGATGGGTTCGATTTGTTTGCCTAATACCCCGCCAGCGGCGTTAATTTCGTCGATGGCTAGCGTTTCCGCATCGACAACGGTGGTTTCGCTAATGGCCATGGTGCCGCTGAGGGAATGCAAAATGCCTACTTTGATGGTATCTCCACCACCAGTTGTAGTTGCCGTTTCGGCACTCGAATCTGTGGCGTTGCTACCGTTGCCGGCTGTTGTATCGTTGCCGCCACCACAGGCTTTCAAGAACAGACTAGCGCCTAAACTGGCAGAACCGTATAGTAAAAATTTGCGTCGGTTAAATTTACGAGCCATATCTGTTTGTTGCTCCTATCTTGGAATTGCCCCTAGGCAAAAATATTTGCTACTGGGTGCGTTTTGGGATGTCTATTTTTGCTGTGCCGTTGTTCGTTTGGCTTTGGCCATGAGGTTGAATGAGGGAAGGATAGAAAAAAGGAAAATGGATTTTTTTAGGTAGGAAAACGGCTTTTGTTTTGGCCGGTGTAGCGATCGCACTTTCCCTATTTTTTAATGGGAATGGTTACCCAACCGCTACAAAAAACTTATCGATTTCTCGGTCATAGTATGATGGCGTTGCTGGCTAACAATGTATCCTGCGATACAACTTACCCAATCTTCCTTATCGGTTTACGTTGTTTGCTTATTTTTTGATTTAGATATAACGATTGAGTTGTTAATAAATGCCACAACGTTCGACAAACCTTCGGCGGTTTTTAAATTGGTGAAGCAAAACGGTTTGTCGCCGCGCATGGTTTTGGCATCCCGTTCCATAACAGCTAAATCGGCGCCTACGTAAGGCGCTAGGTCGGTTTTGTTGATGACCAAAAAATCGGATTTGGTGATGCCAGGACCGCCTTTGCGAGGGATTTTATCGCCGGCGGCTACGTCGATTACGTAAATGGTGCAATCTGCCAATTCTGGACTAAAGGTTGCTGCTAAATTGTCGCCACCACTTTCGACAAAAACGAGATGCAAATCGGGGAATTGTTCTTCTAGCTGCGCGATCGCGACTAAATTCATAGAAGCATCTTCGCGAATGGCAGAATGGGGGCAGCCACCAGTTTCTACTCCTTGGATGCGGTTGGCTTCTAGGGCTTGCGATCGCACCAAAAATTCCGCGTCTTCTCGGGTGTAAATATCGTTGGTCACCACCGCTATTTGATACTGCGATCGCAACCTCTTGCACAAAGCATCCAGCAACGCTGTTTTCCCCGAACCTACAGGACCAGCAATACCAATTCGTAGTACGTTCGCCATAGATTTTTCTCCTTCATAAGGTTTCTATAGT
>CAYZHY010000160.1:0-7564 GCA_964477525.1 uncultured Geitlerinema sp.
TCTTCCCCCTATTCCCCTTCTTCCTATCATTCCATTGCCATGCGCACTGTTTGCACCAAAAACCACTCCGCCGATTGGTATCGCCAACAGATACAAACGCATCAATTGCAACTGGTGGCTGCAACACCGCAAGCTGCCAAAACGGTGAGACTGCTCTACCAACCCCATCAAACCTTAGAACATCTCGCCCAAAAACGTTTGTATCGCGCCGGATGGGCGATCGCACCTCCTTTAATCGCCCATCAGGCACTGTGTTTGGCTATCGAACAAGTATACAATTGCAGCGACATACCGGGAACTGCCCGGGCAATGATGCCCACTGTTAGAGACTTGCTTCGTTCCGGCGCTGTGAGCGAAATCGAAGGGCAAGAAGCCCTGGAAACCAACGCGGCGGATATGCCTTCCTGTGTGTCTCTGGTTCCCGCCTACCAGCAACAGTTACGCGCCAATGGTTGGGTAGACCAAGCAGAACAGTTTTGGCAAGCTGGGCAGTATGAGAATCAAACCTCCAATGTCGGGGCGTTTGGCGAAACCCCCTTATTTATTTACGGATATTTTCATTTAACTCCCGACCAACTGGCGTTTGTCGATGCCATAGCCTGTGATGGTAGCATTTTGGTCTTGCCTAGCGGCGATGCAGATTTGTTTGCCGACAATCGAGATGCCCTGGCGCAGTTACAGCAACAAGGTTGGCAAGTTGAAAGCGAACCCGCCACATCTGCAATGGCGAACCTAGGTATTCGCTTGCAGGAAAAATTTTTAGGCAACAGTTCCCCACCGGCGGAAGTGCCCTGTTACGCCTATCCCCATATGGAAGCCGAAGTTCGCGGCATCATGGGCAAAGTCAAAAGCCTGCTGCGCCAGGGAGTTTTGGCACGCGATATTGCTATTGTTGCCCGTAACGATGCCTTTTACGGAGATACCATCGGAGATATTGCCACAGAATACCAAGTTCCCGTGCGGGCGTTATATGCGGTTCCCCTATCGGAAACTCGATTGGGCGCTTGGATGCAGGATTTGCTGCAAGCGATTGCCCAGGATTTCCCCTTCGAACTGACGGCGCGGGTATTGCGCCATCCTCTGGCTGGGCGTTTGTCGCCGGATGAATGGCAACAAGTGCGTCAATCCCATCCCCAAGGCATCCAAAAGTGGCAAGCAGCTGGTATCGATCTATCCTTGTTGGCAACCAACCAGCAGGATACCTATGAAAACTGGGTTTCCCAATTGCAGCAGATTTTAACCGATTGGCAAATTCGACGCAGGGCAGCCCGTTGGGCGCGGGAGATTGTGGCGTTTTATAAATGGAACGAGGCGTTAGCCCTGTTGCAAAAACGTCGGGAAAATATCGTTGTCTCCCGTGCAGATTTTATCGAAGAAGCGATCGCTACGCTCCATTTAACCACAGTTCCTGCCCAACCAGGTCGCGGCGGTGTGGCTTTGCACAATCCCATTTCCCTATTTGGCGCTCAATACCAACACGTCTTTGTGGTGGGGATGGCTTCGCGGCTGCTTCCCCAACCCATTCAAGACGATCCCATGTTGGATTTTTGCGATCGCAAATGGTTGCGCCAACAAGGAATTCCCATCGATACGGCTTCCCAATACACCCGCCAGGAAGCCTTGGCCTTTTATAATTTATTGGGAACTGCCACCGAAAGCCTCACGTTTTCCTATCCCAAACTGATTTCTCAAGAAAATTACGACCCCAGTCCCTATTTAGATTCTTTAGAAATCTTACCCAGCGAAGCACCGCCCCTCGCGATCGCAAGTTGGGAAACCGCCCGTCGCATGGCTTTACAAAACCAGCAGCTTGTTCGAGTTTTATTAAAGCGCGATCGCATTTTCCCCACCACCCAACACGCCTGGGAAGTAGAAAAACAGCGAGAAAGCGCCGCCCCTTACAACGAATACGATGGTGCCATTCAAATTTCCATCGATCCCAACCGACGCAAATTTAGCGCCTCCCAGCTCACACAAATCGGTCATTGCCCCTTTCAATGGTTTGCCAGCCGCCTGCTGAAACTAGAAGAACTGACAGAAGCCGATACCGAGTTAAGCTATTCTTTGCGGGGCAAACTTTATCACAAAGTTTTAGAAAAATTTGCCCAACGAGCCCCGAGTCTAACGGAAGGAGTTCCCTTAGAACAAACTTTAGAAACTGCCTTCGAGGAAGCTGAAAAAGACGAAAACATCGCCCCAGAAATTGCAGCAGTGGCAGGTTGGCAAGCCAGCCGTCAAGAACATTTGAATGCATTGCGCCATGCTATTTCCCAAACAGATTTTCTCCCGCCGGGTGCTACCATTCAAGATACGGAAAAACGTTTTGACGGCACTTGGCATGGCTTGCGAATTACTGGTATTGTCGATCGCATAGATACCACCAAAGACGGTTTGCGCATCGTCGATTATAAAACCGCATCTAACCCTCCCAAAGGCATCAAAGACCAACAAGGGCAACTAAAAACTGACATTCAACTGCCCCTCTACGCCCAAGTAGCTGCCCCGAGTTTGTTTCCCAACCAACCAGTCGCAGCAACGGTTTACTATTCTCTGACCAAAGGCAAAATTTTAAACAACCAGAAAAATGCCGCAGCGGAAGCTGATTTAGCAGATTTTGTCGAAAAAGTCAAGTATTATTTACAAGCCGGATACTATCCCGTCAATCCCGACAAAAGACAAGAAGCCTGCGGGCAATGTTCGTTCGATTTGGTATGCCGTCGGGGCAATCGTTTGGCAAGGAAAACGGAAGAGACATGAATTGAGGGGCAACCACGGGGGGTTGCCCCTACAGTTGCGGATAAAAAATGAGGGGCATTTCCAACTGAATTGGAAAACCTTTCTACAGTTTTTGCCCGCGAATCGATAAATCTAACAATTCCATGGGATGCATCAACGGCCTTTCCTTCCCTTGCAGGCGCATGTGTTTTTGAATTTGCAACGAACAACCAGGATTGGGCGAGACAATCAATTCTGCCCCCGTATCGAATAAATTCTCTACCTTCTGCTGACCCAACTCATCTGCTATTTGAGGCTGCAGCATATTGTAAACTCCCGCACTGCCGCAACACAGCGCCGCATCGACGGGTTCGCGCAAACGAATATTGGGAATTTGTTGCAAAACTTGCCGGGGTTGCAGGCTAATTTGTTGCCCGTGTAACAGGTGACAGGCATCTTGATAAACAATGGGCAATTCTTGGTCGGTAACGGGATGCAAATCTGTTGTTATGCCTACTTGTGCTAAAAATTCCTGCACGTCGCGCACTTTGGCAGCAAAATTGACAGCTTTTTCCCGATATTCCGGGTCATCTTCCAAAATATGACCGTATTCTTTCAACGTATGCCCGCAACCGGCAGCATTGATAATGACAGCATCCAAATCCATGCCTTCAAAAGAATCAATAAGCCCTCGGGCAAGGCTTTGGGCTTGGGATTCTTGACCTTGGTGGGCAGGCAATGCCGCGCAACAGCCTTGATTGGGCGGAATCACAACCTCACAACCGTTGGCAGTTAGCACCCGCACGGTGGCTTCGTTGACGGGATGGAAAAACAGACGCTGCACGCATCCCAGAATAACACCGACGCGATAGCGTTTTTCTCCTTGGGCGGGAATAACTGTAGGAAAATTATCGCGAAATGTATCTGGCGTTAGTTGCGGCAGAATGGATTCCATGGCACCCAGGCGGGGAAAGAGTTTGGGTAGCAAACCAGTGGCGCGCACCAGTTTTTGCAATCCCAGTTTTTGATATAAAAATAAGGGTGCTAACAGCCAACGCAGCCGGTGGGGGTAAGGAAATAGGGAGAAAATTAACCCCCGAACCAAGCGATCGCGCCAAGAACGTTCTACGTTACGCTCTACTTGGGGTCTGGTGGCAGCAATTAAGCGATCGTAAGCCACCCCAGAAGGGCAGGTAGTGACGCAGGCAAGGCAACCCAAACAAGTATCGAAATGCTGGCTGGTAACGGGTTCTAAAGGCAAATCTTCTTTATTGATGGCATCCATCAGATCGATGCGCCCCCTGGGAGAATCCATTTCTTTGCCAATGACACGATAGCTGGGGCAAGTAGCCAAACAAAACCCGCAATGCACGCACGTATCGATGATATCTTGCTCGGGGGGATTTTTGCTGTCAAAGGTAGGAAATTGTAACGGTGCTTCGTGGGCGGGAATTTCTGGGGATTCCTCGGTTTGGATATCCTCTAAATTGGCTGGTCTGGTTTGGGGATCTTCTGATTGTGTCATATAAAATCCTTGGTAATGCTAAATGTCGTTGTTTGGAAAAAGGTTGGAAAAGTTTGTTAAAAATAGAGATTGTAATTAAATGCCACCGACAAAACGGTAAGGATTGAGAATTTTGCGATCGTCAAATTGATTTTTAATTTTCTCCATCCAAAAAAAGGCATTTCCTGAATAGCCCCAGACATCAATTTGGTTTTTGAGTTCTGGAGGGGCTTCTAAAATAGTCAAAAAACCGCGTTCGGTTTCGCAAAAAGCTCGCAAGCGTTTGATTTCATTGCTGGTTGCCTGCACGTCTTGGTAGGGAAAACGAATTCTTCCCAAACCGCTGCGACCCCGCATACAAGCGATCGCGCCTTCTGGAAGTTGGTCGAGACAAGCTACCGCCGATGTGGGTTTTACCCCTATTTTGCCGAGAATTTCTCCTGCTGGGGACGGTAATTCTATAAAAGTTGACAATCTTTTCCATAAATTACTTTCATTATCATCCCGATAAATTTGGGCATTTATACTTAAATTTTCCAGGATTTTAACTGTATTTTTGGCCTGTTCTTCCACGCTTTCTGGTGTGCTTTGAAACCGCAACCACAACCCCATTTCGCTTCCCATGTCTAATTGAACCATGCCATGGGCAGATACGTATTCCAAAGCCGTTGGGGTGAGGGTTGAAGCCAGCAGCATTTTGCCAGCTTCCGCAATTTTTTGGGGATCGCCGCTCACAACCACTGTAGTAGCTGCTGTCGGAAGAGGATAGGCACGAAACGTCACTTGGGTTAAAATGCCTAAGGTGCCGTAAGAGCCGGTAAACAATTTCATCATGTCGTAGCCGGCAACATTTTTGACGACGCGACCTCCAGCTTTGGCCAAAGCACCGTCAGAACGCACAAAGGAAATGCCAATCAACTGGTCGCGCACGCCGCCATACCGCTGTCGTAAAAATCCCGAATCTGCCGTTGCTACCATACCTCCTAGGGTAGCGCGATCGCTGTAGGTTGGGTCCAGCGCCAAAAATTGATTTTCTGCTGCCATCGTCGCCTGCACGTCAGCAACAGGAGTTCCCGCCGCCGCCGTCAGCGTTAAATCTCCCGCTGCATGTTCCACCACGCCGCACAAACGCTCGGTGCTAACAATGAGTTTGACACCGGATGCCAAGCCTCCCCAATCAATTTTGGTGCTGTGGCCGGTGGGTAAGATGCCCCAGCCATTTTTATAAGCCAGGGCAACCACTTCTGCCAAAGCTTCTGGTGTTTGGGGAAAAACCATACATTCCGGCAAAGATGCCCCAGGTTGCAGTGCTTTTTTCAGCTTTTGCTGGCGCTGTTGGGGCAACTGTTCGAAAGCGACAATATCCGCCGCATCCACAATTGTTTCTAAACTGTTGACAACCATCGCTTATTTTTTTAAAGTACTTCCAAAGCAAGCATGGGCGGGCGAAGAATCCTACCAGATATTTTCCTGTTATTCTCTCATGCTTTCCACTACCCCATCTCCCTATTCTGCAAACCAACTGCCGTGCGCAAAATCTGCCCAGCCAAAATCGCTGCCCCGAAGCCGTTGTCGATATTTACCACACCGATACCGGGGGCACAAGAGTTGAGCATAGTCAGCAGAGGTGCCAATCCGTTGAAACTAGCGCCATAACCCACACTCGTGGGAACGGCTATCACAGGAGAATCCGCCAAACCAGCCACCACGCTCGGCAACGCCCCTTCCATACCAGCTACCACAATTAAAACATCCACAGAAGCGATCGCTTGGCGATGGTTGAGCAAGCGATGGATACCGGCAACGCCAACATCTGTAAAACGCTGTACGGAAAAACCGCACAACTCAGCGGTCACGGCTGCTTCTTCAGCTACAGGCAAATCAGAAGTACCCGCACACAAAACAGCAATTTTCCCGGGTTTGGGGCTAGGATAGCAAGGAATGGAACAAATGCGAGCGGTTTCGTAGTAGTGCAGTTCCGGAATTTTGGGTTGAATCTGCCGATACACTTCTGGTGAAATTCTGGTTGCCATCACCAGGGGCGATTTTTGCCGCATCGCCAGCATAATTTCCACAATTTGCGATGGCGTTTTCCCAGCGCCATAGACCACTTCTGGAAATCCCGTGCGCAAACTGCGGTGGTTGTCAATTTGTGCGAAATCTCCCACAGCTTGCACGTCGAGAAATTTTAACTGTTCTTGGGCTTGTTCCGGGGTAATGTTGCCCGCTGCAACTTCTTCTAGAAGGTTTTTAATGGATTCGTTTTGCGGCATAGAGAAATGGAGAGATGGGTAGAAGGCAGGATTTGTATGTTGTTTTATAGCATTTTTTGTTCGATGGTGAAAATCAAGTTCGGTGGCTGTTGTTGGCTGCAAGTTAGGAAATTTAGACGAATTAAACTTGTTTGTATAATTACAAGCATATTTGGGCAAAGACAAAGAACCAAATGCGATCGCTTTTCGGGAAATGGGGGTTTGGGAAGCGCGATCGCAAGAACTGATGCAATCAAAACAATTTTGGGATATATTCACCGATAGGGCATAACTTTGAGGAGATTTGATAATGGCAGTTATTTCAGAACATATTGAAATCACGCCAGGCATCTGTGGTGGCAAACCCCGTATTGCCGGTCATCGGATTCGAGTTCAAGACGTTGTCATTTGGCACGAACAAATGGGAATGTCTCCCGATGAAATTGTATCGCGGCATCCTACCATTACGTTAGCTGATGTTTACGCAGCCTTAGCTTATTATCACGACCATTTTGAAGAAATTCGACAACAAATTCGAGATAGTGAAGCTTTTGTACGACAGTTACAAGCCGAAATTCCTTCTAAAGTACAGCAAAAATTAAAAGGATAAGGTTTTGGCTAAGATTCGATTTTACTTGGACGAGCAAGTCGAACGGTCTATTGCAGAAGGTTTAAGACGACGAAATATTGATGTAACGACAACACCAGAAGAAGGGTTAAGAGGGGCAACTGATGAAGAACAATTAGCTTTTCTTATTTCCCAACAGCGTGTCATTTTCACCCAAGACGACGATTTTTTAGCGATTCACAAACAGGGAAGAGAGCATTATGGTATTGTGTATTGCCACCAAAATACTCGCTCAATTGGTGAAATTATACGTGGATTAATTTTAATTTGGGAAGTTCTCGAACCATTAGACATGAAGAATTACATAGAGTTTATCTAATAATCGCGATCGCTTTTCGGGAAATGGGGGGTTGGGAAGCGCGATCGCACTTTTGGAGCATTCTAGAGCGATCGCTTTTCGGGAAATGGGGGTTTGGGAAGCGCGATCGCACTTTTGGAGCATTCTAGAGCGATCGCTTTTTGGGA
>CAYZHY010000161.1:0-1658 GCA_964477525.1 uncultured Geitlerinema sp.
TTTTTACGGCGACTAACAATCGCCCTATGTTCCCTTAAATATACGCCAATTCTCCTTGTTTGTCAATTACTAGATAGAATTTCCCAGACCGTCTAACGAAAACGAAGAGGAAGCTAAAACCTTTTCGTTGGTAATCAGATAGTCGAGCAAACCATGGCTGGCATCCCAAAGAAGATCGAGAACAAAATCAAAGCCAGAGGGTCCATCGTGATAGGGGTCGGGAACTTCTTTGAGAGAGTGATGGCGGCAAAAATCGCACATCATGCAAATTTTATCTCGATATTCGCCGCGTCGGTCTAGAGAAAGCAGAGCTTCGTAATTTTCCCGGTCCATAGCTAAAATCAGATCGAACACTTCCAGGTCTTCTTCACCAATGCAACGAGCTTTTCCAGACATGGGAATTCCCCGTTGATTGGCAGCAAACACCATGCGGGGGTCGGGGGATTTGCCAACTTGGTAGTCAATGATGCCAGCCGAATCGCAGAAAATGCGATCGCTTAAATTGCGTTCGCGAAGTAGATAGTTGGTAATATTTTCAGCAGCTGGCGATCGGCAAATATTGCCCAAGCAAACAAATAAAATGGCATAGGGGATGGTTTGGGAAGTAGGCTGAAAAATAGAATCAGACATAATAGAATAATGGTGGGTGGATCGTACTAAACTAGAAAATAAAGTATGAAGGCGGAAAAACTGCTCTGGTTTCTACCAGCTAGCAGATTTCTGACCGGGCGCTAAATCCCTATTTAACCATAACACCAAATATTTAGCGATCTCTGCTTCCAAAATTAGCGCCCAACCTCTACGCTAGAGATTAGTAAAGCGGTCATTGAATAGTGATTTCATGAGTGAGATGCCAGATTTACCTTTTGCCACTCTATTAACTGATTTTGGCGATCGCGATCCCTATGTCGGGGTCATGAAAGGGGTTATGGCGCAAATTTGTCCCCAACTGCATTTTATCGACCTAACCCACGAAATTCCACCCCAAAACTTAGCAGCGGCCAGGTTTTCTTTAGCCAATGCCTATCCTTATTTTCCTCCCCATACCATCCACGTAGCGGTCGTCGATCCGGGAGTGGGTACCAGCCGCCGTTCCATTGCCGTACAGATGGAAAATGGCTTTTTGGTAGGACCGGATAACGGTATTTTTGGCGGTGTTTTCACCCGGTATCAAATTGAAGCAGCGGTAGAACTCAATAATTCCAACTATTGGCGAACGCCAGTTCCCAGCAATACATTCCACGGTCGAGATGTTTTTTCACCAGCAGCAGCCTATATTGCTAATGGCGTTCCTTTGGCAGAGTTGGGAACGGCCCTCGATCCCAATACGTTGATAGATTTGGATTTACCTACCTGCGAAGCCAACGAAAACGGCTATCTCGGATCGGTACAATATTGCGATCGCTTTGGTAATTTGGTTACCAATATTCCCGGTAGCTACGTTCAGGGAAAAGTTTGGCATGCCGTCATTGGCAACCGACATCTTCCCAGCCATCAGACCTACAACGATGTTGAAGCAGGTGGCTTGTTGGCGTTGATTGGCAGTCACGGTTGGGTGGAAATTGCCGCCAACCAAGGAAGTGCTGCTGCTCAGTTACCCCAATCTTGGGGAGCTAGCGTACAAGTGATTGTATCCGAAGACCGCTAAACAATAACAA
>CAYZHY010000161.1:1758-7465 GCA_964477525.1 uncultured Geitlerinema sp.
ACCGCTAAACAATAACAATTTTGTAGCTTCTTATTCAGGTCCAAGTCAAAGAAGCGATCGCTTCTATCGTGTTTGCCACCCTCAAAGGCTACAAACGCAGTATTGACATTTGGGGATTTATATGATATAATAACTAATTTATTACAAGGAAATCCGCTTAAACGAAGCCTAAAAAATCAATTCACAATCGAGCAAAACAGTTTTTGTAGGGTGGATATTTTCCACCCTATTGTTTTTCAATGTGGTTTTTGTTACCGGATTTTTATCGCTACTCAAACCAAAGTTCTTGGCAAAAATTTCCCATCCATCATTTGTGGAAACCATCTTATCCTAAAGATTCTCGAAAAAATGCAATAGATAGAACATTTTAAACTTTTATATAAAGAACATTTGGCAGATTTGAAGATGCACCCTATACCGCAACATCCTACCACGATCGTGCCTGTAGCATTTTTTGTAGCCTGTTTTTCCAGAAAACGCGTCTAAAGCAGCAACTTTGTTACCGCGATCGCCAAACAATGCTCAGTGGCAATAGGATTTGGCTGGTAAGATAAATGAAAAACTTCCTACTAGTAACATTTCTGTCAGTTCCTACAAAATATAGATATCTCGAACCCCTTTGTTTGAGGGTTGGAGAATCGAATCGGTACTGTACATAAAACGCAATCAAAATAAAATAAATTTTGTAAAACCACCTCCAAACTAGGCTATTTAGCGGATGTAACTGGGAAATAACCGCAGATAATTTTGTTAATGAAAGGTTGTACTATGCCATATGTTGCGTTTAACTCGCTATTTTTCCATAACTAGCTTCATCGCTTTTGCGATCGCAATCATTTTTTTGGGAAGCTTCTACCGCAAACAAGCCTTTGACGGTTTGGTCGATTTAGGAGAAAGTAAAAATGTCGCTTTAACCAAAAGTTTTGCCAACTCAGTTTTGGCAAATTTTAAGCCATTTTTAGAATCAACGAAAACTTTAAGCAACGAACAAATTGCCAAACATCCAGAAACCCAAAAACTTCAACAAACAATCGAAAAAATGATGGCGGGAACTTCCGTCGTAAAAGTAAAAATTTTTACGCCAGAAGGCAAAACTATATTTTCCAACCAAGCCGAAGAAATTGGCAACGATAAAAGCCAAGATAGTGGATTTTTAGCAGCCAAATCCGGTCATATAGAAAGCGAACTTGACAACCGCGATGAATTCCAAGCTTTTCGCTATACCCTTCGCGATCGCAGTTTGATTTCTACCTACATCCCCATTTACAATACCGATGGACCGGGAAACCAACTAAAAAAACTAGAAGGTGTTTTTGAACTTTACAGCGACGTAACTCCCTTTGTTCGTCAACTAGAAAAAACCCAAATGCGAGTTTTTGGGGGAGCTTTGCTTGTATTAACTTTACTATATATTGCCCTTTTATACATTATCAAACGCGCCGATCGAATTTTACAACGCCAACAAAAAGCCAGAGAAAACCTGGAACAAGAACTGCAAGCTTCGGAGTTGTCAGCCAGACATCAAGCCATCGAACTAGAAAACACCCTAACAGAACTTCAAAATACGCAAGCCAAACTGGTACAACAAGAAAAAATGTCTAGTTTGGGACAATTGGTAGCAGGAATTGCCCACGAAATTAACAACCCTGTTAACTTTATTTCTGGCAATATTAGCTACGCCCAAGAATACATCCAAGATTTACTAAAGATTATAGAACTATATCGTAAGGAAAATTTCCAACCCAGCGAAGAACTCGAAGAAGCCATAGAAACCGCCGATTTAGAATTTCTCATAGAAGATTTTACCAATTTGTTGAATTCCATGCAAGTGGGTAGCCAACGCATTCAGGAAATTGTCACATCTTTGCGAACCTTTTCCCGGTTGAATGAATCGGAAGCCAAAGAAGCAGATATCCACGAATGCATCGACAGTACCTTAATGATTTTGCAGCATCGCCTGAAAGCCAAAAACAACCGTCCGGAAATTCAAATTGTCAAACAATACGATACATTTTCGCCAATTGATTGCTATCCCGGTCAGCTAAATCAAGTTTTTATGAACCTGCTGTCAAATGCCATCGATGCTGTAGAGGATGCTAGCTGTAACCATACCACCAGCAATCCGCCGCAAATTACTATTCAAACTGAATTATTAGAAAGCGATCGCATTGCGATCCGAATTCGCGACAATGGTGTGGGAATTCCTGATAGCATCCACACCAAAGTATTCGATCCATTCTTTACCACCAAACCAGTCGGCAAGGGAACGGGTTTGGGATTGTCCATCTCCTATCAAATTATTGTGGAAAAACACGGCGGCATGATAGCTTGTCACTCCCAACCCCAACAAGGAACGGAATTTATTATTGAAATTTCCCGCAGCCTCTCAGACGACAGCAACGTCACCAAACTGCAAGTTCCGCCACCACCTGCCAAACAGCAACCATCTACCACAGAAACGACCGCCATTGGCTATCCAGAAATGCCATCTACACGTTCTGCGGTTTAAAATACAAAATGCAAGCGAACCAAACGTAGGGATAACTTTAACAGAAATATGCAGTCTCTGACAGAAGAACCACAAATTTATCAAGGCCATTTTGGCGAATACACAATTACAGATGAAGACCGTCGGGAAGTTTGGGTCTATCGCCTCAGTCTTACGGTGGCATCTTTGTGTGTCGTTGCAGCAACCGGTCTACTTTTATGGCAAGGAGAAGCAGCCGTTAGCTGGCTAACGCCTATATATGGAATATTTTGTTTGGCTTTGGGAGTTAGCTTGCTAACCATTCATATTTATATGGTTTTTCTCCATCGCGTCTTGCAAGTATTCTGGGGAATTGGTACTCTAACTTCCCTCGTATTTGCCTTACAAACCCGCGAACCTTTGGCTTTAGCTATTTATCACCATCCTCACTGGTTGTGGGGAATTGGATTTTTGTTTGCCGCCTTGGTAGGAATTTATTTTAAAGAAGCATTTTGTTTCGATCGCGTGGAAACCAAATTTTTAACAGTATTGGTTCCTATCCTGATTTCCGGCCATTTGTTTCAATTTCTCACGCCACAACCAGCCAAAGTTTTTCTAGGCATCTGGTCGGTGTTGTTTGCTATTTTTGCTGTCCGTAAATTTTTCCAACCCGCCAGCTGCGATATTGGCGATAAAAGTGTCTTTGCCTATTTAAGAGGTGAACTAGAAGGATAACCAAACCCCAACCAGCCAGCCATCTTCCGATTTACCATCACTCGATTCACAGGATCGTATCGGGTGATGGGTTTTTTATGAATTGAAAAGCAAAAACGCTATCGTCTTCCTTACTGCAAATCCCCGCAAAATCTTCCCACCTCAGAACTTGTTGTAGTCCATAAGTGTGTCGTTTTGATGTTTGGCTAAAAAGAATTGTACTGTACTTTATTTAACTTCAAAAATATGAATTTCCCCATCTATATTGCTACCAATCATCCGAAGTATTGGACTTTTTAGGCGGGTTTTCCCAATCATCTTCCCAATCATCCGAGTTGCTTTCAGCATTGTTTGTCTGGTCGTTTCCTTCCCGAGATTCTGTATCTGTATTTGATTGGGAATTGGGTTGGCTCGGCGAAACAATTTTTTGAACGAAACGTTGCGCTAAACCTGTTGGTGGTTGGGATGGTTTCTTGCTTGGAAATGGTCGAAATTTGCTGGATGGACCCGTTTGCCAATCTTCGTCATCTTCTTCTGGAAAATCTTCTGAAGATGTTTCGTTAGAATTGTCACCTACAGTTTCTTTAGTTTCTCTATCGTCTATTTCTAGTTGTTCTAGACTTTCATCCCAGGAAACTTCTTCTGTTGCCGTTTCTTGTGTAGAGGATTGGAGGGTGGTAGGAACATCTGCAGAAAATTCTACCTCTGAAGGTTCTGCCTCTGATTCTAGAGGTACTTGGTCTGGAGCTGTTTCTGGAGAGGAAGTCTGGTTTTGGTTTTCGTCTCCTTCTGAAGTTGTAGAAGTTTCTGGCTCGCCGTAGGTATAGGAATACACCGAACCCGACCAATATTGGCGAATTGGTTGGCGATAGCGTTCGTAGGTTTTTCCTGGGGGAACTTCACCTGCGTTGCCAGTATCTGAAGGCTCAGTTTCTCGATCGAGTTCCCGCTTCCAATCTTCAAAGAACTCTTCACCCAGCCATTCAGTTGTATTGGTAGCCAGCTCGTTTTCCTGTTCGTCTTCAGAAAATTCGTCGTTGGTTTCGCGAACGGGTGTCGTTGGGTCGCCACTTTGGGTTCCGAGCTGCTGGTCTCGTGGTTTACCCCCCTCGGTTGCGGTTGCTTCTACATTAATAGGAGTATCTTTTGGTTCTTCCCAGTTATCCCAAGGAGCTGGTTCGTTAAGTTCGTCTAGTTGGTCTGGTTTTGCTTCCGAATGGTGTTCGGTGGGTGGTTGCTGATTGTCTTGGCGAGTAGTAGCAGCTTTACGCTTGGCAGCCTTTTTCCGAGAACGTTTGCTTGAGGTTGGTTCTCGATGCGTGTTTTCTTCCCAATCCCGTTCGGCAAAGCGAGTTGCTTGAGAACGAAGGCTGCGTTGAGACCGACGCCACAACCCACCCAAAGCGAGGGAAGTAACAAACCCCGCGATCGCCCCAACGAACAACCAAGCAGCCAACGGCAGCGATGGCAATTTCATGCCTACCAACACCAAAGAGATGGTGGGAGTGGAATTTTGTAGAAAAAATACAATTGCGAATCCCACAAGTAGTAGGATGAAAATAGGAGTAAGACGGCGATCGCGCATAATCAAGTTGCAAACAGGGACTGCCAACCAGCAGTTGGTATGAGTTCTCTATGCACCATTGTAGAAGATATTGACAGATAGCGGCGGTAAAACTTCCAATAGTTCCCTGGCGATCGACGAAACTCAAAGAGTTTTTTCTGAGCATGCTCGATCCTAGTGCAACTGGTATAGGATTGAATTTAGTAAGAAGTTGAAGCTGCTAGAGGCTTTATGTTTAAAAAAATTCTATTTCCCATAGACCAAAGTCGAGAAGCTCGCGAAGCAGCCAACATGGTAACGCAGTTGGTGAACACCTTTAACAGCGAACTCAATATCCTATCCGTTGTAGAAACGGAGGAACGTGAAGAAGCATCTGCCAGCGGCGACGACAGTATGGCTTCGCAAGAGCAAGTGGATGAACTGCTCCACAGTGCCAAAGATATGTTTTCTCAGGTAGGCATTGAAGCCAAATTGATGGAAAGGCAAGGCAAACCGGCTTTTGTCATTTGCGATGTGGCTGATGAAATCGAAGCGGATTTGATTGTTATGGGCAGTCGCGGTAGCGGCCTTGTCGAAACAGAAAATTCTGAAAGCGTCAGTACGCGCGTTATTAGTTTTTCTCCCTGCCCGGTTTTGGTCATTCCTTAAAAAGGATGTTATTGGCAAGGTGTGTTTCTGAAACAACCTTGAGGTGAGGTACGATTTATGACACCAAAAATTCAATGGTATCCCGGTCATATTGCCAAGGCAGAAAAAGCCTTGCGAAAACAGTTAAAGTTGGTGGATGTCGTTTTGGAAGTACGGGATGCGCGCATTCCGATGGCAACCCACTACCGCGAGGTTACAAATTGGATAGGCAATAAAGAGCGAATTTTGGTGGTCAATCGTGTGGATGCCATTTCTAAAGCAGAACGCGATCGCTTGCAGGCATGGTTGACCAGTCAAGGAGAAAAACCTTACTT
>CAYZHY010000162.1:0-1731 GCA_964477525.1 uncultured Geitlerinema sp.
GATCCAATGTAGGTAGGATTTTGCCATCTATTTTTTATTTATAGAAAAATAGGAGATAATGCGACGCGAAAAATACCATGGATAATACCCAAAGAGATTGATAATTCGTCACATCAAGCGTATTTTTTTCTTGATAGAATAGAAATGGCTATTTTTAACCAATTAACATTTTGTCAAACCCACTGCAATACAAACAGTTTCTTAGCTCCATCAAATCCCATATTGCTTTTGAGTGGAAATTGGCTATTTGTTTGGCTATAGCTATTTCCCATTAACTGTGAAAATCAAACATCCATATAGGTTCAAATAGCAGAATCAGCGAAGTTGCGGATGGCCCCTTCCCTGTCCCGACAACATTCGTATTTGCCATGAAAATCCCACAGAAGCATAAATGTTCCTATTGGACTAGTTTTCCCCTACCCACACCAAGCCAAATCCCTTGATAAAAACCGGTTAAATGTTTTTAAAATGTAGCAAAGTTGAAAGTCACCCTCCCCCCCTCACAAGCTAAAATGTAAACTAAGTAGTTCGTTTGTAAGAAACGTTCCTGGTTGTGGAACTCGTGCGAGATTGAGACGGGGAATGGGAATTTTGTTTTGATATGTTCGCTATCCCTAAGCGGGGACTCGACCATAGCAATCTTCGCTACTTACCCATAGAAATTTGGAAGGAACAATGTCTGACAGTACCCAACAAAAAATGACGGTTTTGGCGGTTGACGATAGCCCAATCATGCACGAAATGGTAAAACGGGCTTTGCATGATTTCTATCGCGTACTAGCGACAGACAATGCGGTAGATGCACTGAGCATTATTTACCACGAGCAAGTAGATGTGCTGTTGCTGGATGTCTCCATGCCTGGTATTGACGGGTTGGAGATGTGTCGCACCGTACGAAACTTACCGCAGTTTCAAAATTTACCTATTATCATGCTAACAGCTCGGGACGGACATTTTGATAAAGTCCAAGGTCGGTTGGCAGGTGCTACTGAATATCTTACCAAACCCTTTAATGACGAACAGCTACGCCAAGCGATCGCCAAATGCTGGCCTTCGGGTCAAAGCGTAGAGTCTTGAACTAGCAACCATCGGTGGCGCAACGTCTCAAACCAGTACTTTTGTTCGCAGAAACGAAGCAATTTCACTCAAAGGAAGTACCCTTTGTACGCCTCCCAAAGCAATCGCTACCTTCGGCATACCAAAAACCACGCAGCTAGACTCATCCTGAGCAATTGTCGTTCCTCCCGCATCGGCAATCGCTTTCATACCTTGAGCGCCATCAGCTCCCATTCCCGTTAGTAACACACCCATAGCACTACTACCATAGTAGGCAGCGATCGCTTGAAACGTCACATCCACAGACGGTCGATGCCCGCCCACAGCAGGTGCGGTAGAATACCAAAAACGACCCTGTTTGGTTAGTTCCAAATGCATCCGGTCTGGAGGAAAATAAATAGTTCCCGGCTGGGGAAATTCTCCCGAAGGGGCAATTTGTATCGGTAGCTTGCACTTCACCCGCAACCAATCGAGCAATCCCAACAAAAATCCCTCGCTAATATGCTGTACGCAAACAACCGGAACCGGAAAACCTACCGGTAATTGCGACAAAATCATTTGCAGGGCTTGGGGTCCGCCAGTAGAAGCACCAATTCCAATAATACGAGTTCTGGTAGCGCGCGAAGCGGAAAATGTAGAAGCTGGCGTAGCTGCCTTAGCAGCAGATGGAGAAAC
>CAYZHY010000162.1:1831-7458 GCA_964477525.1 uncultured Geitlerinema sp.
GATGGAGAAACAAACTTAGCAGCATCTCCACCCTGCGTTGGTACTGGCTGGTTGGTGGGTGGCGTTTGTGATGGCTGCCGTCGATGTCTGGTAAATACCGATACCCCTGACAAAACGCGAATTTTTGTAATCAGCTCCTGCTTAATAGCTTCGTAATCCAGTATATTTTCAGAAATTGGTTTGGGAAATATATCCACCGCCCCTGCTTCCAAAGCTCGAAACACATTGTACGTATCTTCCGGTTGTACGGAAGCACTAATCACCAAAATGGGACGGGGAAAAGTTGCCATAACTTCGCAGGTAAACTCCCACCCATCCATTTCCGGCATATGCAAATCCGTACAAATCACTTGTGGGTTGAGACGTGTCAGCATTCCCAGCGCCTGTTTGCCAGTACGTGCCGTTCCCACCACCTCAATATCGCTAGCGGAACTTAGGAGTCGCTTTAAAATCATCAACGCCACTGGCGAATCTTCTACCAACAAAACCCGAATGGTCATTCAAATCGCCCCTTTCTTCCCTGGAACTATACCAATCTCTGCAATGTTTCCAACAAAACCTCTTGATTGAAACTACTTTTGGTAATGTAAGCATTGGCACCCGCTTGGGCACCTTTCTTTTTATCTTCTTCATTAGCCATAGAAGTAACCAAAATAATCGGTAATTCTTGATATTTGGGATTTTGTCGAACTTGTCTGGTTAATTCCAATCCGTCCATATTGGGCATTTGGATGTCCGAAACAATGGCATCAAATGGGTGCGTTTGTAACTTGTTGAAGCCATCCCAACCATCAACAGCCGTGGTTACCTCGTAGCCGGCACTCTCCAAAATCCGTTTTTCTTGGGTACGAATGGCAATCGAGTCTTCCACCACCAAAATCGAACCAACTTGACTCTCAGTTTCCGCAACCACTTGAGAGACTTTCTGCACGGTAGGGGTTTGGCGTACGGACTTCAATAAATCCGTAGGATTGAGAACCATGCATACTTGTCCGGTTCCTAAAATTGTAGCGCCAGCAATATTCCGTATGCGACGTAAAAGTTTGCTTTGAGGTTTGAGAATAACATCTTGTTCGTCTAGCAGTTTGTCTACTAGCAGACCCAGTTTTTCTTCTCCCACCTTAATGACAATACAGGGTAAATCTTTTTGCTGGCGATTCTCGTTTCCCGATGCTTGGCGAAATTTTGATTCGCTGCCATTTGGCGCTTCGGGGAGTTCTAGAATTTTAGCAAGCGGTACCACCGAAACCGGATGTTCCGACAGTAAAATGGTTTCTCGTCCTTCAATAGCAAAAATATCGTCTGAGGAAACAAATAGGGAAGTATCCACAAACTCTACTGGCAAAGCAAAGGGAATAGACTGAGACTCCACCAACAAAACATGGGCAGTTGCTAGGGTGGTTCCCAAATGGATGCGTATGGTACACCCTTGACCCACCTGGCTTTCCACTTCAATAGACCCTTTCAGATGCTCTACGTTGGTACGTACCACATCCAAACCAACGCCTCTACCGGAAACTTCAGTAATGGTGGTACTGGTACTAAATCCCGGTTCAAAAATCAGCGCCTGCAACTGATTGGTACTCATATTTTCTAGTTCTTCGGAATGGTAAAGTCCTTTTTGTAGGGCTTTTTGGCGGATTTTGTCTAAATCCAATCCCCGACCATCGTCTTCAACTTCAATGGCGATGCCGTTGGCGGTTTGGTAGCCGCGCAAATATAAGGTTCCCACGGCTGGTTTGCCGGCAGCTTCCCGTTCCGAAGGGGTTTCCAAGCCGTGGTCGATGGCATTGCGGATAATATGCATCAAGGGGTCTTTGATTTCTTCCAAGATGCGTTTGTCGGCATGGGTATCGCCACCTTCTATGGCAAAATTTACTTGCTTTTGTTGCTGGTGGGACAAGTCTCGTACCATACGAGGCATGAGGTTAAAAATGGTGGACAGGGGCAACAAACGTAAGGTACGAATGTCGTTTTCTAAATCTTGGGTGAGGTTATCTAGGCGGGTGGTGTCCTCGTAGGTGGCTTTTTGCAGGTGGGTAACGATCTTGCCGAGCTTTTCTAAGCGCTGTTCTACGCTATCTTGTAAGTCTTGTAGCTGTTTAAGGGCTTGTTCGCGATCGCCTCTTTGCATTTGATGCACGTTGATGCGGTTGTTGAAAGCTTCGCGACTCCAATCTTCCCACAGAGCGATCGCTTCTTCGAGTTCTGCCAAACGATGGGAAAAACGCACGTTTGTGACAGTTAATTCCCCAGCTTGGGTCATTAATGTATCTAGATGGCGGGTTTCGACGCGGATGGTATCGATACGATATTCGCCGTTGCTACTGCTGACACCGCTGGTATTTGCGGGGTCTGGAATAGCTGGTTCCGCTGGGGTGGGTTTTGATGTTGTTGGTTCTTCTGAAACGTCAGCAGATGCTTCGGTTTCCTCTGGTGTTTCTGGGGTTGGGGTTGGTTCTGGAGTGGGAGCTTCGGAACTTGTCTCGGATTCGCTTGTAACTTGCGATTCGGTTGGCTGCGACCCCATAAGACGGGCGAGGGTATGAAAGGTGTCTACACCAGACGGTTCGCCGGTTACAGCTTCTTGGACCAAAGCTGCGATCGCATCTAACCCCTGATACAAGCGATCGCAAATTTCTGAAGAAACTTCCGCTTCCTGACGGTAAATGGTTCCCAGCAAATGCTCCCACTGGTGAGCTAACGTGGCCACATCCTTGACCCCTAGCATCCTGGCATCGCCTTTTAAACTATGCGCCTCGCGCATTAAATCTTCCAAGCCACTCAAGTCTTGCGGATTTTGCTCTAAGTGCAACAACCCAGCTTCCAACTTCTGCAAATGTTCTTCGCTAGCAGCTTGGAAAGTTCCTCTTAATTCTTCATCTTCGATAGTCATAGTCCTCTCTTATTGGATTTCTGGTCGTCGCCAAGTTTTTCCAAAAGATTACCATCAACTCAGACAATTTCTTTTAGTTCTATGGCTGCTTCATTCAATTTTTGGGTACCAACTTTAACTTGGGAAATGCCGTCCGAATTTTCTTTGGTAGCTGTATTAATATTATTCATAGCATCAACCACTTGCTGGATAGCAGTAGCTTGTTGTTTCACGCTGAGCAAAATTTGCTGGTTGTTTGTTACCATATTATTAACTGCATCGGTAACTCCTTCAAAAGCAGAAGCGGATTCTTGAGCAATTTTTACGCTTCCATCGACGGTTTTGGTTCCTTCATCGGCAACCATGACTGTGGAATTAATCGCTCCTTGAATATCAGTAACCAAAGCGTTGATTTTTTCTGCCGATTTTTTGCTTTGGTCGGCAAGCTTGCGAATTTCCGCTGCCACCACCGCAAATCCTTTTCCATGTTCTCCCGCGCGTACGGCTTCTACTGCTGCATTTAAAGCCAGCATGTTGGTTTGGTTGGCTAAATCGCTTACTAAGCTCGAAATATTGCCAATTTGGCTAGTTTGTTCGCTCAAACGCATAATTTGGTCGGCCAAAGCGCTCACTTTTTCTTTCAACATATCCATGTTTTCTAGGGTCGTTTGTACGGTTTTAGTCCCATTTTCCGATAAATCTAGAGCTTTGCGCGCGCTATCGGCAGCTGCTTCTGCTTGTTCTGTGACTTGTTGGGAAGAAGAACCTAGTTCGTCCATGGTGGTGGTGGTTTCGTTGACAGATGCTGCTTGCTGGCTAAAGTTACGTTCTTGTTGTTCTACGGTAGTAGCAATTTCTGAGGAATAATTAGCGACGATGCTAGCTGATGAATTAATCCGTCTGGAAATAATCCTAAACAGCTGACTTCCGATAGCAATTGCCCCAATAACAGTAATGCCCGTAACCAACCAACTTATAATAATTAATTCGTTAATTTGATTTTCTTGCTCTTGTTCGTTTTCTTGAATGTCTTCTTTTTCCAAACGGCGAAATTCTCGAACCAAATCGGTAATTTTTTCAGCTTGCGCGCGGGTATTTTCTTGCTTCCATTGTTGAATGGCTGCTTCTGTTTTTCCTTGATTGACGAGTTCTATATATTGATTGTTACGCTGTCGAATTTGCCGTACGGCAGTCATTAGTTCTTCTAATCGCTCTTGGTGCTTCTTGTTCGTCGCTAACTCGCTTGCTCTATTGTAAATTTCATCAATTCTTTGTGATGCTTGCTGGTAAGAATTTAAGGAAACCGTACTTTTATCTAATAAATAACCCCGCGCCGTTCTTGAAAGAACTTGAATATTGATGGACAGGTCGTCTACAGCTTGCGATAGTTCTCTGTCGTTAGCAAAATCGTCATAGTTATCCCTTAGGTTTTCGGTTTTGTTAACTACAAACATCGAAGACAACAAAGAGAGAACTGCAATACTCAGATATCCCGCTAAAATCCAATACCGTACTTTCCATTTCGTAATATTAAACATTTAGACATACTCTCCAAAAACAATACTTATATTTTTAGTTTACCATATTGCAGAAATGTTGAATGTCAAAAAAAATACCCGTAGGAAAAATCCCCAGTTTTGATAGGCTGGGGAAAATGAAGAAGTTATTTTCTTGTTAAGCCTACGATCTACGAAATTCCCCAGAATTATCAAGAAGTTTCTGAACCCTCTCCCTAAAAACGATTGCCCAGTTTTCGATACTTATTTGTTTGTTTCATGTTGGTTAGGCTGGGTAATATATAAGAGTTTGACAAGCATGAAATATTTGATTTTTTTTGAATCAAACGTCGAGAGATTCAAATCCATTTAAGTACATTTTTTAAAGCGATTTGTTTTCGCGATCCCTCGGTTTTTGAAATTTTATTACAACAGATTATTGAACATTTCAAGAAACAAAAGAAGTCTAAATAAATTTGAAGTTTATCTCCTTTAAATTCTACCACTGTAACGTTAACAACGAAGTTAATGTGGTGTCAAGGATTCCATCAAGTCAAGCTTTTTAGTGGATGGGACGATCGTTATTGTTCCGTTAAGAAATTGACATTCATTTTGGACAAGGACACGATAATAAATATGGATAAGCAACGATAGAACGAATCCCTAAAGGTAGCATAGGAATTATGGATCGAGGTTTGGCATCAAAAAAGCATTCAAGACTTTAAAAAGAAAACAAAGCAATATTTGTATTAAAAACCGACAATAATTTTATTTTAATCATGTTAGAAAATGGCGATTTTTTATTAGGAGTTGGAAAAGAAACAGTAACCACAAGGATGGTATGTTTTGTGACCTAAAAAAGAGGAAGAATTTCGTTTGGCAACGAATTTACCGGCTTAAGAAATAACCAACGAAGAAATTGGAGAAATTTACCGAAAGCGATGGTAGATTGAATTGTTATAGAAAAAATTTTTTTAATGCCTTTGAAGCTGGACAAATTCATCACCAAAAATTAAAATATAATTCGCATCCAAATATACAGTTGTTCGATCGCTTATTTAATACTTCAGCTCGTGCAAATCCCCTCAGAATTTAGACACAAAAATTTGGATAAATTGCGATATTTACAACTTCAAATGTATGACAAAATTAGCTACATCCACTGGTTTGGTCAAATCGCTTACCAGTTATAAATAATGGAGAAACAGAGGGTATTTTTTATGAAATATTAATAAAACTTAACATTAAACGTTTCT
>CAYZHY010000163.1:0-7447 GCA_964477525.1 uncultured Geitlerinema sp.
GGGATGTAGCTTTTTCTATTGAGGTAGATTTTGGGATTGCGAGGGATATCTCGACGAGCTATATACGAAGGGAAATTTAGATGGGGGGAAACCTTTTCTTCCCACCAAGCCTTCGATTCAGGATTGCTAGAAGTTGACTTAACCAGCAGAGAGAGAACATCTTTTTATAGAAGTGGCAACTATTGGATCGATCTCTGGGAATAGATAAGACGAGTCGATAGAGGCTTGGCTGGGAGAATCACCATCGAGTTCGGTATGGTTCGCTACCAAAGTTAAGATCCAGATTTGCTGGAAAATTGTCTGTTAGCAGGGCTTAAACATCTTTTAGCGGGACTTAAAATCTTTAGTTTCCAAAAGAGGGTGAAACTCCCTGTAATACAGGACGATTAGTCGATGCTCGAAAAATGGCTAAATTCCCTACCATGATGGGAAATTGCTAAATCGATATCACAGTCCCACGATTCAAGGCTTTGACGGTAATTGAAGAGAAGTTTTTGTCAAAGTCCTGCTAGCGGAAATACGTTCGGATTATGATTTTCGATGGACTTTCGCTGGAAACAGTCTGCTAGTCCTCGTTGGTATAGCTATATTGCCAGCTATCAACCTTGCCCTACCGGGAAAGCAACGAATCCATCGAACCAAAGCTTCTCCTATTATATAGTAGGCTAAAGTAGCTCGATGGTTTTCGGAAAATGTAGTAGTATGCTCCATCGGTAGATTTCCAATATAGGTTGTCGTTATTAGCAACAACTTCCTACAGCTACGATTGTTAATATCCTCGCCTCCATATAAGGAAGGCGGTTCCATCTACCTATCAGTAAAAGCTGACAGGTTCTGGCAAGTTGACGCTTCGCTAGATGTTGCTTCTATTGACCACCTTGTAATATGAAATTCACGGTAATCCCTAAAGGAAGGGGCTTGACCCCCTAGATCTGATTGGTCAAAAAGTTCTGTAGATTGACACGTCGCAGTTGGAAGCGAAATACCACCTTTCGGTCGTTGGGATTGTCGGTTTTGGGGTCTGCGTCTCGTTCTCCCCTCCCTGCAGCTAGCAGTTTTTGCTGGAATTGCGACTTGGTTTCAAATTCCAACTCCGATGAAATGTAATCAGCGACGGCGGCTGCTCGCTGTAAGCTTAACCTTAAGTTGAAATCTACCTCTCCCTCGGAACTAGTGTGACCTTCTATAATGACGTGTCGAATGGCATCTTGGAATTCTTCTCGGGAAAAGATAATTTGACTGTAAATGGGAATGAGCTGTTGTAGAAATTTCTGTCCTTTAGGATTGAGTTCGGCGCTGTTTTGGTCGAATAAGACGGCTGTAGGAATATTGACATCTCCTGTTTTGGGATCGACTTGGACTTCTGTTCCTGGGGGCAATTCTTGTTGAAACGTATTGAGAATGACTAGAGGTAAGTTGTTAAAGGCTTCTTGGTATTTTTGTAGTTCTTTTTGGGATTTTTGGAGTTCTTCTTGGGTTTCTCTCACTTGGACCATAGCGGTAACAAATAGCAGTGCGAAAAACATTAACAACCCCGACATTAAATCTCCAATTGATAGCCAAATGCCGGCATCTTGTTCTTCGATAATTTCGTCGTTGGTTTCGCTGTCAAAAAGGTCGTTCATTGTTTTACTAGCTCCTATTGTCACGATCGCTTAATTGGTCGGCAGCAGCAACCAAACGATTGGCTGCGTTCATTAAACCGTAGGAAGTTTCGTGGAGTTGGTTGCAGAAATCAGCAGTACTCCGGTCTACTTCTTGGATATTGTTGGTACAAGTGGCATTGACTTGTTCTAGATATTCCCAAAATTGTTCGTTACTGGCTTGGAGTGCTTGGTGAAATTGATTGGCTAAGTTTTGATAGGCATGTTCTATTTTTTGTGCTTCGTTTCCCATGTTACGAACGACTTTTTGTAATTCTTGCAGGCGTTCTGCCGATGTGGAACCGGTTTCAGTTTCTAATTTGTAAACAGATTCGGCTGTGTTTTGAATGGAATTCATGCTTTGTTCGATCGCTTCTTTCATAGCAGGAGTATCGTCAATCAAAATTTGCTGGAGTTGTTGAACCACTTGTTCTAGGCCTTCTTTTTGTTTGCCTAAAGTGCTTTCGAGGAGATTGTTTTGGTCTTCAAAAAATTGGATGAGGGAAGTTTGGTAGGCTTGGCGGAATTTATCTAATTCTGTTTGTACGGTATGGCGCGTTTTTTGGAGTTGGTCGTCGATGTTGGTTAAAGTTGACTGTAGGTTGCTGGAAGCACTTTCTATAATTTTAGAGGCTTGGTTGCCGATGGTTTCTAGTTGTTCGGATTGTGAAGAAAAGGCTTGGTTGGCATCTTCGAGAATCAGTTCGGTGTGTTTGGTTAAACCAGAAAGCATTTCTTGCTGTTCTTGGGTTTGTTGGCTGAGAATCTGTTCCAGGTCGCGGGCAAATTCTTGCAGTTCGACGAGGGTTTGGTTTTGGAAATTTTGAATTGTTACGATCGCTTCTGATAGATTTTCAGCAATACTGCCTAGGGAATCTTTCAGTTCTTTAACAGATTGGGAAGCTTCTTTGGTTAATTTTGTACTTTCATCAAGGCGTTGGATAACGGGTTCGATAATTTCTTGGCGCAGTTGTTGGATGAGATAATCGACGGCTTGGGTTTGTTGTTCTTGTTGGGAACGAATGGTGGATAGTTCTTCGGAAATGGAAACGAGAATGGGATGGAGAGGTTCTGAGCGGCTGGCAACTAATTCATCGGAAATTTGTTGAAAACTAGGATGCAATTGTTGGGCAGTTTGTTGCGCGATCGCGCGAGCAGTAATTTCCAATTCCGATCGCATGGATGTGGCAACGGCTTGGCCAATGGCTTCTGGGTTGAAAGTTTGCAAACCAGTCAAATGCTGGGTTACTTGTTGGAGTTGCTCGGTAATTACTTGATTGGAATTTCGATCCAAGTTTGATAGAATTTTTGTAGGCGTTTCTAAGATAGTTAATTTTTGCAATTCCCGACGCAAACGATCGCGATAGGCTTTTCGCGATCGCTCTCCGGCTGCCAAAACCAACATCAAACCAATAGCCGTTCCCAATCCCCACAAAGAAGAAGAAAAAGCAACTTTCATTCCCGCCAATAATTCCGTACTGGCAATCACCAAATGATTGGAGGTGTCGATTTTATCCAAACCAACGCCTACCAATCCTTTGTAAATCCCGGTAAAGGTTCCCAAAACTCCCAAAGCAGTTAGCAATGTGGGGGCAAAATAAACTGGACTGCGAGGGATATTTTTGGTTAAAATACTAGGGAAAGCCAGCATGACAAAACGATGGTTGGTTTCTTTGGGAAAAAACAAATCCCCGCGAATTTTGCCATCGAAATGTCGCCAAAACCATCCCCGCATGGTTTCGTTGAGTGGGATGCCATTTTGGGGAAATCGCCGATATTGTTTGAGATGTTGAATGGCAGTGGCGGGTTGGGAACATTGTTTTTGTCGGTAGTGGTAGGTGGCATACATTTCTCCAGCGACGGCTAGGGTGGCGGCTATCAGAATTAACCAAATAAAACCGTTGCTGTCTGGTAAAATTTGGATGAGGCTATCAAAAATGTGACTTTCTGGTGAGGATGGCGAAGTTTGTGGGTTCATTGTTGCCAGTTTTCTCCTGGGGTAGATGCTGGAATTCGAGAAGTTCTTTTGCGTATCGCACTGGCAAGCAAGCTATATGGGTGCGATCGCTTTTGCCAAGAACTTGACTGTATTGTACGATCGTATTTATAAACGGTAATTTCGTATTGTAAGCAGCGATCGCGATCGTTCAAAAGGCGATTTTTACGGTTATTTTGTAAATTTTTCTAAACTTTATGAGCTGGCAGTGGAAATTGATTCTACTTTCAAGGTGAAATAGACTGGGGATAAAGCTTTTTTAGATAAATAAAGTTATTCGTTATCGCGGGATTGAGATTCCGAATTTGGGGAATTTGAGTGCAATTTGCGAATAGCCAACCCAGCCGAAAGGCGAGCAACTATCCAGATGGCAATAAGAACTGGTATGGCAACGGCAATTCCAAGAAGGATGTGACCTACCATGTCGCATCCCCAGCCCAAAAGTTGGTGGTCTTGGCAAAAATTAGGAATGGGAATGTCTTTTTGAGCTAAGGTTTGGGTAACAAGTTGGGGGGAAATTTGGGAAGAGATGCCGCTAACTGCTAAGCCAGTACCAAAGAAGGTGATGAATCGCTCTAGTTTGCGTTGGCGTTTTTCTTGTTTTTCGTCTTCTTCTCGCCATTCTTCTTGCTGCTTTTGTTCTTGTTCTTGTAGTTTTTCTTGGAAATCGCGATCGCTTTCTACTTGGTCAATATCAATGATACCGCGAATGGAAGCAATGGTTTGGTCGAGCAAGGTTTGACCGGGAAGTAGGTAGTTGATATCGGCTTGGATTTGGCTTTGGTAGCGTTGGCAATCTGCTTGGAGAAATTCTTCGAGAAAGGTTAAGTCGTCAGATGGAAAAGCACAGTTTTTGATTTTTTGCAGGTAGGTGGCGTAGTTTTGGGTGTTGATAGCAATGGTATTTTTATGGTCTTCTAAATTTCGTAGTTTTTGGGTGTATTGGAACGCTTGCGGCGATAAGTTGAGGAGTTTTTGTTTTAATACTTGCAGTCTGGTTTTACTATCTTCGGGTAAATCGGAGAGAATATAAATTTCAGATTCTAATTGGGCGTATTGTTCCCGCAGTTGGGAATAGATGTTTCTGGCTTGATGAAAGGCGAAGAGAATCTTATTTCGAGCTGATAGCAGCAAAAGGAGGGGTTGGTAGTAAGTTCCTTCTGCCTCTGTTTTTTCGGTTTTGTTGGATAAATTAAACCAAATCCAGATTTGCAAGCGTTTTTGAGGATCGAGGTCACCGTTTTCGCAAGCAAAAATGGGGCTTCCCAGAAGTTGACCTTTTTGAAAAGGTATTTTGGGAAAGGATTGGTAGGTGGTTTCTGGTAAGATGGCTTGCAGGCAATGTTGGGCTGCGGTTTCTAAATCGCTAACATTGCCCATGGGTTTGGCAAACAGCAGCAAGGTTTGCCCTAGGGAAGCTTGGATGGATTCTGGTAGCAAACAAGCATCGGGGTTGAGTTGGCTGAGTTGGGAAATGTCGATTTCGGCGTTGGCGTATCGTAGGGTGAGGTCGATGGCGAAGGTGTCGTGAATTTGCAGGGGATAGATTTCGCCGGTGAGTTCTGGGGAATCGTCGGTGGGCGTGGCGGTAAAGCGTAAAAGCTGGGTATCGGGGAGGAGTTCTAGATAGCGACTGTGGGTGTTGTCGGGAGATAAGCCAATGTCGCCTTGCCAGGAGGCTATCAAGCGATCGCGTAAGGATTTTTGTAAGGTGGGGATGTTGAGCTTTGCGCCAATTTCCTCACACTGTTGCCACAAGCGATCGCTTTGCGAGTCAGTTTGTTGAAACCCGGTTTCCAAGCTATTCCGCAGGTGGAAGGCAAATAAGGTGAGTTTGGGGTGGGCGAGTTTGGGAGGTGACATTACGATTGACCCTGAGATGGGGAAGATTTCTGGGAACGGCTATTGCGAATGGCATTGCTAATATTTTGTTTGGATAGTTCCGCATCAACTGGTGGAACTGTGCCTTTTTGGCTGCCTGGGGCTCTTTCCGCATCGCCGTCGCCAAATAACTGCTTGCGGGTTTCTTTCAATTGTTGGCGAACTTCGGGATATTCCCAACACCACTCAATCAAGGCATCGGAAAGTTTGTCGGGGGTATCTGCCGCCGCTTCCATTTTTTCTAGCAAGCCATCGCGATCGGGAATGGTTACCAATTCATTTTCGAGCAAATACAACCAAGTTTGCAAGTTTTGTTCGGCACGAGACATCCTTGTTAGCTCCTTTGTTCAACTATTTTGTTGACCGACAGCACAAAACGCTGCCCAGTAGTAGGGATGTTGAAAAGGTTTCTGGTGAGGATAGCAAACTTCTAAATATTCTTCGACCAAATCTTGTTGGGTTGGCGAGAGGGAAAATTGCCCGATCCAATCCTGCAGTTGTTGGGTGGTAGCATCCCGCAGCCACATTTGGGCTTGATTGAGGGCAACGGCGACTGGCAAATTTTCCTGCTTGTAGCGACGGTAAAATTCTGCCATCAGAAAAGCTGTGGAACATTGTCTGACAGACCACAAACTGGCAGCCACGCTGGGGCTACCTGCAAATAGAAAACCGCTGGGCAAACCAATGTATTCATCGCTTGTGTTCTTAGGATCGATCCTACCGGTTTCGCAAGCAGAAAGGGTAACCAGGCGACAGTTGGTTAGATTGAGGGCAAAAATTTCGGCTAAAGTTAGTATGCCATCTTCTTTCCCCTCGGTTTCGGAAGCTAGCAACAATCCTGATTCTAGTGGGGAATTGGGATTAAATCCGCCATGGCAGGAAAAATGGGTACAGTTGGCTTCGGATAAGCTGGGATGGGTTTTGACACTGCTTTCGGTGGCGTTTTGATGGTGGAGAATTTCTGGTTGGGAGTCTGGAAAGAAAGAAGTAATGACTTCTATTTCCAAGTCGGTGTAATTTAGATCTTTAGTCGGATTATTGACGGCAAACAGTTGTTGGGGTTGGGGGCGTTGTTGTTGCTGTGCTAGTTGCAACAGTTGGCAACTGGGGGCGTAGCGAACCCCGCCAGGGAATAAATCCAGCAAACAGCCGCTCATGGTTTTTACGGTTTCTCCCTCGCCAGTAGCGATTTGACGGCTACCCGATAAAGCGTGAAGGGGAAACAAAGGGAGAAACCAATGGGGAACCAAAATTAATTGGTTGCATTCTGGGGGAATTTGGGCAAGCAGTTCGTCGAGGTGGAGAAGTTGGGCAAGTTGGTTGAAATTATCTGGTAGTTGCTGTTGCCATTGTGAGCGTTTCTCTTGATAGTAGCTGTTTAAATAATCATTAATTCGAGCTACTAAGGCTTTTTGTTCGTCTGCACTCGATTGCCAAACGAAAGGCTGGGTATTTTGGTGGGTAACAATAAAGGCGATAATTCGTTCGCTGGTGATATACCATTCAATGAGTGCCGTATGCTGGTTAATCACCTGTTGAACTTCTTCAAAAGCCATTGATGGCACTTCCTGAGTTAGACGAAAGCTAGCGTCGTAGGGTTGGATTTGGTCTAAAACGTCTTCTAATTCTTGTTGCGTCTGTTGGATTTGCTGCTGTAATTGTTGCTGTATTTGCTGTCGCTGTTCCAACGGCAATTGGCTGTAACGAGATTCTTGGCTGCTGGCAAGCTGCAATTCTCTTTGCAAAGAAGGCAAACGCCGTCGCAATTCACTTAGTCGTTCCAGCAGTGAAGAAGGAACGTTGCCTTTGGGTTGCAAATCCCGATTGGCAAGGCGTTCCACCAAATTCCGAGCTTTGCTGCTTTCTACAGTTTCCCAAGCTTTTTGGAGTTGGTTGGTATTGAGGTAGGCTTGTACTAAGTTGTGAT
>CAYZHY010000164.1:0-7424 GCA_964477525.1 uncultured Geitlerinema sp.
TACAAATCCTGCTTGCTGGCAATTTTCTGTGGAACCAGAATCGCCAGTGGAGTTGTAGGTGGGAGACTCTCACAACTTTCAGAAAAATAAGCAAACAACCAAAAAATAGATGTTTTGGAGGTATTAAACATGAATCAAGATAAATTTTTCGGCATTCCCAAATCTCTAGCTAGGATTGTTGCCTTGGGAGGTCTAATTTTTGCTCTATTTTTCGTTCTCGGTTCCCATTCTGAGTGTTGGTTTAGCGTCAACTGTACTTCTACAAGTCTTATAGGACCAGAAATGGCGGTTGGTGGCTTGGCTGCTATTTCGTTGATGGCTGTTTTGCAGGTTCCGGTAATGCCAGCCATTGCTGCTGGTGCCGCGATTTGGGCAATGTTTCATTTTTGGGTGTAAATTCTGGTATGTCAATGAACGGTCAAGACACAAAATCAAATCCCCCAGTTATCCAGCTGAACAACGTTAGCAAGGTTTACGCAACAGTTTTCTTATCCTTTTCACTCAAAATGATTTTCGGAGACAAAAACTATGGATCGAGATAATTTTTTCGGTGTATCCAAATCTCTTATATGGATCGAGATAATGTTTTCGGTGTATCCAAATCTCTTATATGGATAGAATTAGGATATTTTTGTATGATTGCTATATTTATTGTCCTAGATTTTGATATGAATTGTTGGTTCAGCTATAAATCTATTTGTCTAGATACAAATATAACTATTGGTGGCTTGGTTGCTATTTTGATAGCTATTGGTGGCTTGGCTGCTATTTTGCTGTTTTGCAGGTTCCGGTAATGCCAGCCATTGCTGCTGGTGCCGCGATTTGGGCAATGTTTCATTTTTGGGTGTAAATTCTGGTATGTCAATGAACGGTCAAGACACAAAATCAAATCCCCCAGTTATCCAGCTGAACAACGTTAGCAAAGTCTATGAAATTCAAGGCGAAAAACGCGCTATTTGCGACGATATCGATTTAAATGTTCAACCCGGAGAATTTATTATCCTGGAAGGGGAGAATGGTTCCGGGAAAAGTACGCTGCTGAAGCTGATTTTGGGACTGGAAATTCCCAATTCTGGTTATGTTCGTTTGTGGGGAGAATCGCCGCAACTGGCTAGTTCCAAACTGCGGGTGGGAACGACGCTGCAAAAGGCAAAACCCATCGATAGTTTGAGGGTGGAAGAGTTGGTGAATTTATTCCGCAGCTACTATCCGCAACCGCTGGATACGGAGGAAATTTTAAATCGCACGAATTTGCAGGAGAAACGCAAAGACATGGCGATTCATTTATCTGGCGGTCAGGAACAGGCTTTGTATTTTGCTTTGGCAATAGCGGGAAATCCAGATTTGTTATTATTGGACGAACCAACGCGGAATTTGGATAAAGATGCCAGCCAGCAATTTTGGCAGCAGGTGGGGGAGTTTGCCAAACAGGGGAAAACCATTATAGCGGTTAGCCACAATCAAAGCGATCGCGAAATTATGGAAAATATGGCAACCCGCGTTCTCAAAATCAAAAACGGCAGCCTCCAGGAAGAAATTTTATCTTCTTCTCCCCCATCCCAACCAGCGGCATCTGCTTCTGCCAACGAAACCAGCCAAATTCCCTTTGGCAAAGCGTTTTGGTCGCAAATACAAGTGGAAAGGTTGGATTTACTGCGCAAGCCAGGATTTATCTTGAGTATTTTTGCGTTTTCTTTGCTTCCTTTATGGTTTCCCGAGGAAGATGCGGGAACTCTCAAAAATTATATCATCTTGCTGGCGGGATTCAATTTATTTCTAATTGCCTTGCAAAGCTTCAGCATGAGAATTGCTACGGAAAGAGTGCAAGGATGGATAACGCTGTTGAAAGCTACGCCTCTACCGGCTTGGGTTTACATTGCGGCGAAAGTGACGGCGGCATTTGTGGTGGCTGTTTTTAGTTTGGCAATTATTCTGGGGATAGGCGCTTCCAAGCTGGGAAATGAGGCAACTATTGGCTTTTTCATCCAGACGTTTTTGGGATTGAGTTTGGGAATTATCCCGTTTGCCATTTTGGGATTTGCCATTGGCTATTTGTTGGAACCCAAAGCCACTTCTATAGCGACGGTTTTTGTTTTGTTGCTAGCTATGGCAACCATTGGCGTTCCTTTTAGCATGTTGCCTTATACCGTGCAAAATGCGATCACTTTTTCACCATTTTATCACTACGGTCAAGTGGTGGCGACGGCTGCGGATTTACAAATTTTCTCCAATACGGATTTTCCTGATGTGAAAGACGGTCACTTTTTCCTGCATATTCTCTGGTTGGTTTGGACGGGGATTGCTGCTAGTTTGCTGGCGATTTGGTCTTACCAACGCGATCGCGTTTCGGGATAAATAGGAAATTTTTCAGTTAGAATTCAAGGGAACCAAAATGATAAATTTTTCCAGACTATCGATTGTTTTGGTCTTGCTTTGTTCTCTCCTTTTCGCTTTTCCTCTGCCAGCAAATGCCATGTCGGTGGATATTGATGTGGAAGTGCAAACAACCAAAGCAAGTGACAAAAATTGGGATATCTTGAAAGGAAGTCCCGATATAGCCATTTGCATTACCAACCCCCAAGGAACAATTTGCTATCCGGAAGGAAGCGATGGCGAAGTCATTATTGATTCGGAATGTCCGAATGCTTTCCAATGCAGTTTTAAAGATGTCGTGACAGGACAGGAAAATGTCAAAATATCTGTAATAGATGTGGATGCTATTATCAACGATACAATCGGCTTTGGTTATTGCAATGTGGGAGAAACTTGCGATATCGGACAAGCGAAAATAACGGTAAAATCCCAACAAGAAGATTCGGGTTGGTTTTGATAGTATCATATCGCGTTTTTAAAAACCAGTTCCCAACAATTTCGTTCCCCCTCTCTGCTATAATCTTGTAGGAGGGGATTTTTGTCGGCTTGAGTTTATTGGAACTAATGGTTGCAGGGATTCGATTTGCAGATTCCTATAGGAAACAGAGATTTACGCGATCGCTTGTCAAGGGGATAATTGAGAATTCTATCAATTATTTCACGAACTTGCGTCCTTGCAGCCAATTTGGTAGAATTTTAGAAAATTCACAATCAAGGCGTCGTCTGTCTAATTTTCCCAAACGCCTCTATTGAAACGCTCTATCCCCCATTCTCTCGTTCGCTTCATCGGTCATTGGTGCGGATAGCGTTTTTTCTCATGCCACAAATTTTGGCGATGGAAAAGGCACTTTTTTGATATTTTAGCAATTTTGTGCTATAATGGAATCTTATCTATTTTTCAATTTCGCAGCCTCCGGGAAACCGTCAATATTCAACTGCCTGTTTTTAACTTGGATATCCCAGTTGGAAAATTGAGAAAACGAAGAATTGCTTTGATTTAATGAATGGACTCCGATAAGGGCAACCACGCCGGGGTTGCCCCTACAGAAATTTTTGGTTTTTACGAAGAACGGCGATTCCAAAATTAGTGGCAGCAATGGCTGGCGGTAGGGGAACTTCCCGAAGCGTTCCTACTGGCTGTTAGATCGCTTTTGGCAGATTCTCCCCATTCGTAGATTTCCAACTTGCCGGGGGAACAACTGCTGCAGCCGTGACACGCACAAGCAGAACCCAAACAGCGAATGCGACCTTTGCGTACCAAACGCCGGAGAATGCCTCGCAAAGCATCTTCGTTCATGTCAAAGTGAATGGCAATTTGTTCGATAGAAGCTCTTTTTTGCTGCTGCAAATACATCTGAACGTCTTGTACAATCATAAAAATCCTCGATTCAATCGTTCGTCAATAAGCTATTGGAACTCTGCATAGCGACGATTGCTAACCCCCATCGGTCCCAATAGTTTCAAAATGCCGATAGTAGCGATTAAAAATAATAGCAATCCTACTATCCAAGCGATGGAAGAAGAAGCATGTTGCGAAAAAGTGGCACTCTGGTAGAACAAAACCGAACTCCAGTAAGCCAAACCAGTGGTCCAACCTGCGGAAAACAACATCCATCCCAAATTGGCTTCTCGGTAAATCGCTCCCAAAGCTGCTACGCAGGGAAAATACAGCAAGATGAATAACATGTAGGCAAAGGATCCCACTTTCCCGTCAAAGCGGGTCACCATAGCGCCAAAGGTACCGGTGGAAATTCCTTGCATTTCGGCTGCGGTTTCTGGGTTTTCTACATCTGCGATCGCCAATCCCAACGGATCGATAAATGCTTGGGGAAGTTCGGATAAGTTGGCGGGAATGGTGGCAAAGGAAGCTTGGATATTTCCCCAAAAGTCAAAGCTTTCTTCTTCTGTAGTAGCAGCTGCTTCTTCCTTGTCGATATTGCTGTACAGAGAATCCAACGTACCAACCACCGCTTCCTTGGCAAACAGACCGGAGAAAACACCTACCGTAGCCGGCCAGTTATCGGATTCAATACCCATGGGAGAAAATGCTGGCGTGATGGTACGTCCAATGCTGCTCAATACAGAATTTCCCGTGTTTTGGTTGCCGAAGGAACCATCCGTACCCACCGAAGCTAACAGGCTCAAGATGGTGACCATGATAATGATAATTTTACCAGCTCCCAGCAGAAATCCTTTCAATCGGTCCCAAGTACGCACCAAAATGCCTTTGAGTCTGGGAATTTGATAGGAAGGCAATTCCATGGCAAAAGGGGTAACCTTACCTGGCAGCAGCGTTTTCTTGAGAATAACTCCCGTCAAAACAGCTGCAGCGATGCCCAGCAGATACAAGGCAAAGACAATATTTTGTCCGGCAATGGGGAAAAAAGCGGTGGCAAACAAAGCATAAACCGGCAAGCGCGCGCCGCAAGACATGAATGGATTGATGGCAATGGTTAACAACCGATCGCGCTTGTTTTCTAAAGTACGGGTTGCCATAATGGCTGGTACGTTACAACCAAATCCAATGAGCAGGGGAACGAAGGATTTTCCGGGCAATCCCAAAAACCGCATTAAACGGTCCATGACAAAGGCAGCTCTTGCCATATAGCCGGAATCTTCTAAGATGGATAAAAATAGAAACAGAAAACCAATGGGAGGAATAAATGTAGCTACCGTTTGAATCCCACCGCCAATGCCATCGGCTAACAGTGCGATCGCCCATTCTGGCATTCCCCAATTGCCCAGCAAGTGTCCGAATCCGTCAACAAAGATGGTACCGGTAAAAATATCGAAGAAATCAATAAAAGCCTCGCCCACATTGATGGTGAAGAGGAACATTAAATACATGACCACCATAAAAATGGGAATGCCCAACCAGCGGTTGAGAACGATGCGATCGATCTGGTCGGAACGGGTGTTACTAATTTTATTTTTGCGTTTGACAGCGCCTTGGCTCACTTGACGCACAAAGCCGTAGCGACTGTCTGCCACAATAATGTCCAGGTCTTCTTCGAGAACTTGGTAAATTTTCGCGCGACCAGCAGCAATGGTGTCTTCCCAGGCTGCCAGTTGCTGGGAAGAAAATAATTGGGAAGCCGGACTGTTTTCCGATTCTAAAATTTTGACCGCCAGCCACCGGGGGTCCACAGGCAGTTCTTTGCCTTGGTTTGGTTCTGGAGAGGCTTGAATTTTATCTACCAATGCCGCGATCGCATCTTCCATAACTGGGGGATACGCCACGTAGCCGTGGGGAATTGTCGGGTCTGCCAGCGATCGCGCGATCGAGGCCCGCAACTCATCTATTCCCCGATTGCGCGAAGCCACTACCGGTACAATTGGACATCCCAACCGTTCCATCAACATTTGGCGGTTGATGTCGATCTGCCGTTCTTGCGCCAAATCCGTCTTATTTAAAACCACCACCATGGGCAGCCGCATTTCCATAATCTGGGCAGTTAAATAGAAATTGCGCTCCAGATTCACCGCATCGACAATATTGACCACCAAATCGGCTTCTCCCGATAGTAGGTAATCCCGCGCAACAGCTTCATCCAACCCAGAGTCTTCATATTCCGCATCCAGAGAATATACCCCTGGTAGGTCTACCACGGTAATTTCATCATCTCCGGTTTGATAAACCCCTTCCTTGCGTTCCACCGTCACACCAGGCCAATTACCGACCCACTGATTGGAACCGGTCAGCTGGTTGAACAAAGTACTTTTGCCGCAATTGGGATTGCCTACCAAGGCAATGGTTTTCCCATGCATCCTCTCCTCCTCAAAAAAGCGATCGCGTTGAAATCGATATCTCTATGCCTCGTTTGCCTTCGAGACCATAACTTTGTGAGCCATGCCAGCCCCCAAACCAATGCGATTGTCATCAATGGCAACGATGGTAGAACCACTGGGGGTGTGACCGATGGTTTCCACATGTTTGCCAATAGCCAATCCCATGCTGGTTAAACGATGGGCAGCTCGTTCGCCGCTGCGAAAACCCACCACCACCACCTGCTCTCCCGGTTCTGCCATCGCCAACGGATAGGATTTTTCGGCAGATGCTGCCAGTTGCGTTTCGCTGGCATTGCTGTTGGTACTAACTTGAGCGGCATTTTCGGCAACGCCAAAATAGGTAAAGCCTTCCCAGCCTCGACCTTGACCCTGGTCTCGATGTTCTTGTTGTTTGCTAGCTGCTTTACAGCCACGACGAGCGCGTTTGCGAATACCAAACATAGATCGTTCTCCTTCTTTTGGGAATTTTTGACGGAAAAATTTTCCTACCGTACGGTTATCTAGCTGGACGAATAGCAAGAGCCTAAGTTTGCTATCAAAAGATGGTTTTGCCTAAACTCCAGCAGAAATGCATTTTTGACGACTAATACAACCAGAAAATTGTTTAAATTGCCCTCCCATTACTGCCTGGTGATTTATTCTTTATTCACTTATACCGTAATTGACCTTGTTGAGAAAAGTTTCTAACTAGATTGTTACATTTTTTTACATTCATGTCCAACGTCATACCAACGCCAATCCCGGCATTTCAGTATTTCGGGGACCAAAACAACGGGAAATGGACGGAACGGACAAAGGCAACCATTGCACCGCCACAGGATGGCAGATGGCTGGCAGGATAGTGAATTCTACCGGAATGCCCAGCAAACCCCGTTTCTAGCAAAAGTTGAATTGCATTCTCAATAAAAGCTCCCTACTGCCACCAGGTAGCTGTCACCTAGATACCATCAATTTTTCTATATTGGTGATACAAGAATTGCCCGGCAGCAAATTGATAAAAGTCGTACTTTTTAAATTAAAATTTTATTAAATATTGAATTGTTTCTGGCAGTTTTTGTTAGCAATTGGGGGGTGGAAAGCACTGGTAAAAAAATACACTAAACTCTTAAAAAACCACCGATTGGCAAGCAAGCAATCCATGGACTGTCCTAACAAAATATATATTTTCCATCCCCCAACCAACCGCAGGTAGTAAAACCAGAAACACCATTAAGTGTAAATATTCTATACAGCCAACCAATCGAAAACCCTAGTTCGTAGCG